>NZ_LZLU01000146.1:0-37640 GCF_001673415.1 Mycobacterium sp. 1165196.3
CGTTCGTCGCGCACGTGGCGGCGACCGTGGACATGCTGCGCCGCACCACTCCGCTGCGGCTGTTCTGGGCCCGCGACTATTCCGACTACCACCCCGAGGAACCGGGCGGCAGCGCCGCACCCCGCACCAACACCTTCCACCACCCCGAAAAACTCCTGCGCGACGGAGACGACGACGAGGACGCCAGCCCGGGGTCGGAATGACCGCCGCACACGATGCGACTAGACCTGGTGGCCACCTGCCGCCCTAGCCGCCTCCCTGGCTGCGATGTAGCCATACACCAGCCCCTGCGCGATCGTCGCGCCGGCGCCCGGGTACGTCGTGCCGAACGCGTTGGCGGCGGTATTGCCGATGGCATACAACCCGGCGATCGCCGCGCCGTCCTCGCGCACTACCCGCGCCCGCTCATCGGTCTTCAGTCCACCACAGGTGCCCAGATCGGACAGCACCATCTTCACCGCGTAGAACGGGCCGTTGACCAACGGCCGCAGGTTCGGGTTCGGCTTCACGGTCGGGTCGCCGTAGTAGCGGTCGTAGGCGCTGCGACCGCGGCCGAAGTCGGGATCCGCACCGGCAGCAGCGTTTTGGTTGAAGCGGGTCATGGTCGCAAAGAACTCCGAGACCTCAACACCCATCCGGGCGCCCAGGTCGGTGAGGTTGTCCGCGCGCACCGCGATGCCGGCGTCATACCACGTCTGCGGGATGCGCATCCGCGGAAAGAGTTCGGCGCCAAAGACGTAACTGTTGCGGTATTGCTGGTCGAAGACGATCCACATCGCCTCCACCGGGCTGCCCGAGCGCTCCAGCTGCAGCAATCGCTGCCCGAACGACATGTAGTCCGTCGCCTCGTTGGCGAACCGGCGCCCATGCTGATCCACGATCAGGCAGCCCGGCAGCGATCGCTCGGCCAGCATCACCGCCGGCGCCTTGCCGGGCAGCGGCGCGACCGCGGGGAACCACCACGCCTGGTCCATCAGGTCGATGCCGGCGCCGATTTCCTGTCCCGCGCGGATCCCGTCGCCGGTGTTGGCGGCGGCGCCGAGGCTGAGGTTGGCGCCCAACGATTCCGATTGGAATTTCCAGCGCATGTCCATGCTGTGGTCGAAACCGCCGGTCGCCAGCACCACGCCGCGCCGCGCGGTGATCGTCACCTCGCGCCCGTCGTGCTCGACGACGGCGCCGGTCACGCGGTCGCCCTCGCGGGCGAGGCGCGCCAGCGCGGTGCCGGTCCACACCGGGATGCCGGCGCGCAGCACCCCGGTGAACAACCCGGCCATCAGGCCCTGTCCGCCCGCGGCGTAGCGCCGGCCCAGCAGGCGGCCGCCCACGCCCTGCGCCAGTCGCTTGCCGTAGGTGGGAATTCCCTTGCGCGGCATGCGAGCCACCAGGTTCATCCAGCGGTAGTCGGCGCCCGTCGTCGGCATCGGGACGGTGACCTCCATCAGGCCGGGCTCCAGCCGGGTGCGGTAGTCGCCGAGCTGCGAGGTGTCGAAGGGGCGGCATTCGCACGTGCGGCCGGCGGCGCTGCCGCCCGGTTCCTCGGGGTGGTAGTCGGAATAGTCGCGGGCCCAGAACAGCCGCAGCGGAGTGGTGCGGCGCAGCATGTCCACGGTCGCCGCCACGTGCGCGACGAACGCGGCGGACCGCTGCGGGGGCGCGGACCCCGCGACCACCGCCTCCAGGTAGGCGCCGGCGCGCTCGGCGGTGTCGCCGGCGTTCGCCTGCGTCAGCACCGGGCTGGCCGGCAGCCACAGCGCGCCACCCGAACGGGCGGTCGAGCCGCCCACGTACGAGGATTTCTCCACGATCAGCACCGACAGCCCCAACTCGTGGGCGGCCAGCGCCGCGGCCATGCCCGTGCCGGAGCCGACGACGAGCAGGTCGACGCAGGTGTCGGCCACGGTAAGCCCGGCAGGAATCGTCGCGCTGTGCGTCCTCACGCCCGCAACGGTAGGTCGCAACCTCGCCCGGCGGGACGAGCCATCCTGATCAGTGGAACAAGGGGTCCCGCGGGCGGGCCGCGGCGAGTTTAATCAGCCCTATGACGTCGCAAACCGAGGCCGACGAAGTCCGCCTGATCGAAGCGCAGGCCGCCCCGACGCGGTTCGCCCGCGGCTGGCACTGCCTGGGCCTGCTGAGGGATTTCGGGGACGGCAAGCCGCACGCGATCAACGCCTTCGGGCAGAAACTCGTCGTCTTCCGCAGCGCAGACGGCGCCATCAACGTGCTCGACAGCTACTGCCGGCACATGGGCGGCGACCTGTCCCAGGGCGAGGTCAAGGGCGACGAGATCGCCTGCCCGTTCCACGACTGGCGGTGGGGCGGCGACGGGCGCTGCAAGCAGGTGCCCTACAGCCGGCGCACCCCGAAACTGGCCCGCACGCAAGCCTGGACCACGCTGGAGCAGGACGGCATGTTGTTCGTCTGGAACGACCCGGAGCGCAAACCGCCGCCGCCGGAGGTGACGATCCCGCGCATCGAGGGCGCCACCAGCGACCAGTGGACCGACTGGCACTGGTACACCACGGTGGTGGGGAGCAATTGCCGCGAGATCATCGACAACGTCGTCGATATGGCGCATTTCTTCTACATTCACGGCTCGTTGCCGACGTACTTCAAGAACATCTTCGAGGGCCATGTGGCCACGCAGTACATGAACGGCGGAAGCCGGCCCGACATGGGTGGCACCGGATCGCAGATGCTGGGCACGACGTCCGTGGCGTCCTACTATGGCCCCTCGTTCATGATCGACGACCTGACCTATCACTACGAGCATGGCGACGCCAAGACCATCCTGATCAACTGCCATTACCCGATCGACTCGAATTCCTTTGTGCTGCAATACGGCATCATCGTCAAGAAGTCGGACACGCTGCCCGACGATCAGGCCATGCAGACCGCGATCACCCTTGGCGACTACGTCAAGCTCGGCTTCGAGCAGGACGTCGAGATCTGGCGGCACAAGGCCCGCATCGACAACCCGCTGCTGGTCGAAGAGGACGGTCCGGTCTATCAGCTGCGCCGTTGGTATCAGCAGTTCTACGTCGACGCCGCCGACGTGCAGCCAGACATGGTGGACCGCTTCGAGTTCGAGCTCGACACCACCCGCCCCTACGAGGCGTGGATGAAAGAGGTCGAGGCCAACATGGCGGCCCAGGCCTGATGTCTGCGGAACCGTTTCTGCGCGAGGACAATCGACTCGACCAGATGCCGATGGCGCCGGTGACGTGCCGCAACTGCGGTGCGCGGGTGCTGGCCCGCAAGAGCAGCTGGAACCAGACCAGCGTGCAGTGGGACGCAGGTGCTTCGGCGCGCTGCATCGAGCGCCGCGACGCCGACCGCCTGGCCGGCCATCACCGCGGGCCGTTCCTGGCCTGTGACGCGCTGCGGGAGTCGATCCAGTTCGCGGTGGCTACGGGAGAATTGGCGATCGTCGACGCCTGAGTGTCGGCGGCGGCCGTCACGCACCGAACACGTCGAGTGTTCCGACGTAAGCGCGGTTGGCCTTGATCCGTTTCGTCAAACACCACGATCCGTCCGGGCGGCGCCGCCACGTGTCGTGGTAGTCGCCGATGGTGTAGAACCGCGTCGTCGAATCAGCCGTCGCGTCCAGGTGCACATCGCGGACATAGGCGCGACTGGCCGCGGTGTCTCCTGTGACGTCGACGATGACGTTGCCCAAGAAATGTTGGGTGGGGCCGCACTTGTCGAGGAACTCGCGAATCAATCCGATGATCGCCGCGCGTCCTTGTAGCCGTCCCGTCCCGAGATCCCCTTGCGCATCCTCGGCGAGGATTTCGGCCATGACCGCCCAATCGCGGTCGTCCATGGCCCGGGCGAACCGGATCAGCGCGCGTTGCACGTCGCGCTCGTCGCATAGGTCCTGCAATCGATCAGCAACCATGTCAGGCGTGCGCGCCGCCGTCGACGCGAATCTCCGTGCCGGTGATGAACGCACCGTCGTCGGAGGCCACCATCGCGATCACCGACGCCACCGCGCTTGCGTCGCCGAGTATTTCGCTGTCTTTGCCGTGCAGCAGCGGAGTTTGCTTGGCCCACAGGCCGAGGTCATACCCCTGGGGCATCTTGTCCAGCGCGCTGTTGGCCAGTGCCGTCGAGACGCCGCCCGGTTGGATGTTGACCGCGCGCAGCCCCCGCTTGGAGTACTCCAGCGCCAGCGAGTGCGTGAAACTCAGGATGCCGCCCTTGCTGGCGGCGTAGGCGGCCATGTAGGGATGGGCGAACGATGCCGCGGTGGAGGTGAAGTTCACCACCACGCCGCGCCCGGATTCAAGCAGCGCCGGTAGCGCCTGCCGCGTCATCAGGAACGTGCCGGTCAGATTGACCGCCAGCGTCCGGTTCCAATCGGCCAGGGTGGTCTCATGAGTGTGCGAACAGGTCTGTACGGCAGCGACATTCACCAGTACCTCGAGGCCGCCCAAGTCGGCTACCGCGGTATCGACGGCGGCGATGACGTCCTCCTCGACCGAGATGTCCAGAACGGCGGTGGTGAGGCGATTGCCGCTGCCCGCGTCGTCGGCGGCGGCCGCCGTGCGGGTCAACCCGTCCGCGGCGATGTCGTAGGCCACGACGGTGGCCCCCTCGTCGAGCAGGCGCGCCACCGTGGCCTGCCCGATGCCGGAGCCGGCGCCCGTGACGATGACCCGCCGATCGGCGAAACGATCCATCAGTGCGGCCCTTTTCGTCATGCCGGCTGGAAGGCGCTGACCGGGGCGTCCTCCGGGTACACGGCAGGGCCGCCCAGGTCGTAGGCGGCGTTGAGCGCGCTGATGAACGCCGGATCGTGCAGCGGTTCGCTGGGGATGTCGAGCGTGACGCCCTTGGTCTTGAGGTCGTCGACCATGATGTCGATGGCCTTCGCGACGGTCAGGTCATCCGAACCGTCCATGTTCTTTTTCAGCTCGTCGTAGTCGGCGAACACTTCGGCCGACCAGTGTACCAGGAACCGGAGTTCGTCGGTGTGATGCCGGGCGATCACGTCCGCGCCGTTCTTCAGCAACCAATGCTCGCGGCTGGCGGGGTCCCCGGCGAACACGGTGTCGAAGCGCAGGCCTGCCGGAACCTGTTGATCCAGAGGGCCATTCGCCTCACCACGGTGCACCATCATCTCGTTTTGCACCACCACGCCGCGGTTGTTGATCGGGGGCAGGATGCGTTGCGGCGCTTTGAGCGGTCCGTGCGGCCAGTACGTGAAGCCGCTGCCGGCGTCGAGGGAGAACCAGGTGATGACCTGTGCCATCTTGATCAGGTAGTCGCCGAACAGACCCGACTTACCCATGACACTGGTCAGCCATGTCGGGGCGTTTTCGTGGCGCACGCCGCGGAAGCTCGGCGAATCCAGGTGGCCGGGATCGCGGTTGGCGCACGGGCCATTGATGTTGAACAGCATCAACTGTGGCTTGGCGTATTCGGCGTTCCAGTAGCTCTTGGCCATCTCCAGGAACCGCTCGTTGTAGAAGCAGTCGTGCAGTTGCGGGTAGAGCACCGCGCCGTAGTTGGCGAGGTAACCGCGGAACGTCGGCGTCAGGAACAAATCGAGCGAGGGGGTGAACCCTTCGGGAAACATGCCGCTCATCGTCGCCATCAACTCGTCGGCCGACGCGAAGTGCTGGGCGATGATCAGTCGCCAGGGGCCTTCGGTGCGCACCACGTCGAGTAGGCGCTCACGCTGGTCGTCGGTGTACACGTTGTCGATCTCGCGGGGCGGCGCCGCCGGCCGCAACACGTCGGAAAGCTCCATCCGGCGCTCGTCGGTGAGCATCAGCTGTCTCCTTTACGGTCAGGGTCGGTTGATTGTGCGCAGCGCTATCGCGATGCGGCGGACCGCTGTCCGGTGATCGGGACGTCAAACCGAAGCGGATTCGCGAACTTGGCCCGCAGCAGCGCTCCGATCTCCGCGACGGCCAGCCGGCCCCGCGCGGTCGCGTCCGAGCGCATCAGAAAGCCGTGGTACATGCCGGGATAACGAGTGACGGTGGTCTGCACGCCGGCGTCGCGGAGCCGGTCCGCGTAGCTCTCACCCCAGTCCCGGATGGGGTCGCAGCCTCCGGTGACCACGATCGCCGGCGGTAGGCCCGAGAGGTCGGCCGCATACGCCGGGACCAGATACGGGTCGGTGGGCGGCCCGGCACCGGCGTCGACCAGCTCGTGCATGTAGTCGATGTCGTCGCGGGGGAGCAGCGGCGCGTCGGGCATCGAAGTGACTGAGGCAACGGTCATGTCGCGGTCCAAGCCGGGATACAGCAGCGCCTGCGCGCAGATGGGCGGTCCGTGGCGATCGCGCGCGGCCAAGGCGACCGCCGCCGCGAGCGAGCCACCGGCACTGTCGCCGATCACCGCGAGCCGGTCGGCGTCGACGCGCAATTCGCCGGCGTTGCGCGACACCCACTCGGTGGCGGCGTAGGCGTCGTCGAACTGCGCGGGCGGCGCTGCCTCCGGGGCCAGCCGGTAGTCCACGGCCACGACGGTGGCCGCTGACGCCGCGGCGAGCTCACGCGCCAGCGGCTCGAACGAGTGGTTGGATCCCATCACCAGTCCGCCCCCGTGCAGATACACCAAGACCGGCGCGTCGGAAACCGTTGTGGGACGGTAGATCCGGACGGGGATGCCACCGGCGGTGCCCGGCGCGAGCGTCTCGGTGACGCCGGCCATCTCGGGCATCGTCTCGGGCAGCGGCGCGGACTCCAGCCCGGCACGCAGCGCCGCCAGACTCCGTTGCCGCATCGAAGCGATCTCGCCGAACGAGGCGACCCGGGCGGCCGCGTCGGGATCCAGTGCGTAGCAGGTCATGTCGTCGTCACGTCAGGGCGCCTCGGTGCTGAACCGCGTCTCGGTTCGCAGTCGTGGGGGCCGTTGCGCGGCAAGTACGTTGGCCCGCTCGGCCATCGCCGCACCGACGCTGTCCGGATGGGTGTGCAGGTAGAACCGGCCCTGCGCGGATTGCCGAAAGATCGCCTCGGCGGCCTCCAGCGGATCCATGGACGCGGCCTTGATGCCGAGCATGCTCGACCGGTGGGTTTCGGCGGCGGCCGCGTCACTGGCCGCCCCCGGATCGACGCCGCCGGCGGACTCGAAGATGTTGGAGCGCACCGGCCCGGGCAGCACGGCCTGGACCTGAATGTGATGGTCGTGTCCGGTGGCCTGCACCTCGAGATGCAGGCACTCGGTCAAGGACAGCACCGCGTGCTTGCTCACGATGTAGGGCGTCTGCAGCGGCATCGCCACCACCGCGCCCACCGATGCGATGTTCCACACCCAGGCCTGTTCGTCGGCGGCCATCATCTTGGGCAGAAACGCGCGCACGCCGTAAAAGACACCGCTGACGTTGACGTCCATCACGCGCTGCCAGTTGGTCACCGGGGTGTCCCACAGGTAGCCGAACTGTTCGATGCCCGCGTTGTTCACCAGCAGGCGCACCGGACCGACGTCGTGATAGGTGCGGTCGGCGAGGTCCTGCACGGCGCCGGGATCGCGCACGTCGCAGATGACGTCGTGGGCCGCGCCGCCTCCCGCGGACAGTTCGTCGCGCAGCGCGGCGACGGCGTTCCCGTCGATGTCGGCCAGCACCACCGTCATGCCCAGCCGGCGGGCGTACCGGGCCAGGCCGGCGCCGATACCGGATCCGGCGCCGGTGATCACCGCGATTCCGCCCCCGAAGGCCTGCTGTGCGTTCATTGCTATGAGCCGGTGCGGCTTTCGGCGTGCAGTTCCGCCAGGAGCACCGAGTTGGTGGCGTCCAGAATCACGTCCATCTCGGTGAACTGAAGCCCGTCGGCGCCGCGCCGGACGCCGACGTTGACCACCCCGCTGGACACCGCGAACGGCACGAAGTCGGCGATCTGGTTGACGAAGATGTAGAACCGGGCGCGGGTGACATCCCCGTCAGAGCCGGTGCGGTGCAGGCTGGTGGCGTGGTGGCGCAACGGATACGGGCTCTGCTTGCGGTGCTCCGACAGCCATTCCAGCACCGCGTCGCGACCGGTGAGCTCCGGTGACATCAGTTCTTCGAAAGGGCTTGCGCCGGAATCGCTTCGGGTCAGGTAGCGCACGTCCTCGGCGTAGCTCGCCGCCAGCGCGTCGTAGTCGGCCTCGTCGTAGTGGTACCAGAAGGACGCGATGAACTCCTGCAATTCCGGCAGCGTGATGTCGTTGCTCATGGCGTCAGTCAACTCCGGGATGCCCTCGCCGACACCTCGGATGCCCGGTCAGTGGAACACGGTGTGGGGTTCAGCCGGTGATGAGGCCCCACAGGTCACCGGCGCTCGCGTACAGCGCGGCGTCGGTGACCTGTTCGTCCCAATACCGCAGCGAGCCGAACTCCGAACGCCAGGCCAGCGCCGCCCGGGTGAATTCGTGCAGGCGGTGCTCACGGGTGGTGCCGATCGCACCGTGTACCTGGTGGGCGTTGCGCACCACCACCGACGTCGCGTGGCCGGCGCACGACCGCGCCGCGGCGACAAGGAAATTCAGGTCGGGTGTCGACCATGCACCGACGACCGCGGCGTGCAGCGCGGCCTCGGTCGCCGCTCGGGCGAGCGCGGCCTCCGCGGCGATATCGGCGATGAGGTTCTGCACGGCCTGGAATTTGGACAGGGGGCGGCCGAACTGGACCCGTGCCCTCACGTGCTCGACGCACATGTGCAGGATCCGGTCCAAGGCGGCACTGACTTGGATGGACCGCACCAGGGCGCCTTTCAGCCGCAGCTGGGTGAGCACGGCCGCGGTGACGGGGACGCCTTGCAGGCTCGCCGGGTCGGCGACCACCGTGTCGCGAGGCTCGCCGATCAGGTTGGTGCCCGGGGTGATCGTGAGTCGGCCGGCGGCGACGTCGGCGACGTGGCGTCCACCCTCGGCTCGCCAGACGACCACGATCCGGTCGGCCGAGGCGGCCCACGGCACCTCGGTCGCGCCGCCCTGGTTGTCGAGCACACACACGGTCCGAACCGCGCCGTCGGTGGGTATTCCGCTGGTTTCCAGCAGCCAGCATGCTAATAAATCGTGTTCTGCCAACGGGATTCGGACACCGTGCTCAACCGCCGCGGCCAGGAGTTCGGCCGCTTCATACCAGCCGGCCCCGCTGCCGCCGCGCTGCTCCGGACCGGTCAGGCGTACCAGGCCGAGCTCGTCGAGGTGCCGCCACAGGTCCGGATCCCGCCGGATCGGTGTGGTGGGCGGATGCTTGTCACGATGACCGGCGAAGACCGCGCCCATCATGTCGACGAGTGCCCCGTCGACCGGCGGGCCGGCGCTCATCGCATGCCCAATCCGCGCGCGATGACGCCGCGCAGGATCTCGTTGGTGCCGCCGCGCAGCGTGAAGCCGGGCCGCTGATCCACGGACTGGCGTGCCAGGTGGGCGAACAGCGGATCGGGGGAGTCCACCGAATCCGCGAATTCCGCGATGTCGCCTTCGGTGACGGTGCCCAGCACCTTGACCACGGCGGCGGGTAGGTCCGCGGGCTCGTGTCGTTCCAGCGCACCGGCCACCGCGGTGGACATCTGATGCAGGCCGGCGACGCGCGCCACCAGTCGCCCCAGGTCCGGATCGCGGGGAATGGTGTTGGCCGCCATGCGATCCGCGCAGGCCGCCAGCAGGACAAACGTGGAAAGGAACCGCTCGGGTCCGCTGCGTTCGAAGGCGAGCTCGGAGGTCACCTGCTGCCAGCCGTTGCCGATCTCACCGAACACCATGGCGTCGGGGACGAACGCCGAATCCAGGACGACTTCGTTGAAGTGGTGGGCGCCGTTCATCGATACGATCGGCCGGATCTCGATGCCGGGCTCGCGCAGGTCGACGATGAACTGGCTCAGTCCGGCGTGCCGATGCGCCGGGTCCACCGGCGCGGTGCGTGCCAGCACGATGAACGCGTGCGCGAGGTGGGCGCCCGAAGTCCAGACCTTCGTGCCGGTCAGTGACCAGCCGCCGTCGACGCGGGTCGCGCGGGTGCGCACGCTGGCCAGATCGGAGCCCGAGTCCGGCTCACTCATCCCGATGGCGAAGTAGCACTCGCCGCGCACGATGCGGGGCAGGAACTTTCGTTTCTGTTCTTCGGTGCCGTATTTGAGCAGCGAGGGCACGATCTGGCGGTCGGCGATCCAGTGCGCGGCCACCGGCGCGCCCGCCGCGAGCAGTTCCCCGGTGACGACGAATCGCTCGATGAAAGAGCGCCCGTGGCCCCCGTATTCGGGCGGCACCGTCATGCCCAGCCAGCCACGCCCGGCGAGCGCGGCGGTGAAGGTCTCGTCCCACCCCGTCAGCCAGGCATCGACCGACGGGGTGAACGCGCCCGCCGCCAGTTGATCGGCGAGGAAGTCGCGCACCTCGTTGCGCAACTCTTCGGTCGTAGCGGCGTCGGTGCTGGCGGGTGGCACCAGACGCGGCAGAGGTGAGCTCATGTGGGCAACTGTAGTGAGCAGCGCTGCTTCGAGATCAACTGAACGCGTGCTGCTCGACACCGAAGCGCTCCCGCAGCAGCCGTTTGAGCAGTTTTCCGCTGGGGTTCTTGGGCAGCGCATCCACCAAGAAGACACGTTTGGGTGCCTTGAATCCGGCCAGGTGCGCGCGGCAGTGAGACAACAGTTCGTCCTCGGTGAGGGTGGTGCCGTCGCGCGGGACGACGGCGGCCGCCACCGCCTCCACCCACACCGGGTGGGGCAGGCCGAACACGGCGGCCTCGTGGACTCCGTTGTGGCGGTACAAAACTTCCTCGACCTCGCGGCTGGCCACGTTCTCGCCACCGGTCTTGATCATGTCCTTCTTGCGGTCGACGACGTGCAGCAGTCCGTGTTCGTCGTAGTAGCCGAGGTCACCGGAGTGGAACCAGCCGGCCTTGAACGCCGCCGCGGTGCGTTCCGGGTCGTTGAGGTAGCCCGACGTCAAATGCGGGCTGCGGTGGGCGATCTCGCCGACCACCCCGGCGGGGAGGGGGTTGTCGTCGTCGTCGAGGATCACCGTTTCCACGTTGAGCACCGGCCGACCGGCCGATCCGCCGTGGGCATCCTGCTCGTCGGGACCCAAAGCGCAGGCCAGCGGGGCCATCTCGGTCTGGCCGTAGAAGTTCCACAGCCGCAGGTTGGGCAGCCGCTCGCGGATCTCGCGCAGGATTTCCGCGGGCATCGCCGAGGCGCCGTAGTAGCCCTTGCGCAGGCTGGACAGGTCCACCCGGTCGAAGACCGGTGAGCGCAGCAGCGAGATCCACACGGTCGGGGGAGCGAAATAGTTGGTGACGCGGTAGCGCTCGATCGTGCGCAGCACCGCTTCGGGATCGGGGCGCGGCAGGATGATGCTGGTCGCGCCGAGGTAGACATCCGTGGCCAGGAAGTTGTCCAGCTGAGCACAGTGATACAGCGGCAGCGAATGGATTTCGACGTCGTCGTGCGACATTTCGCCGGCGACGATCGTGCTGACGTACTGCCACATCAGGCTGCGGCTGGTGTGGATGGCGGCCTTGGGGCGCGATTCGGTGCCGCTGGTGTACATCAGCCGCACGGGCTGGTCGTCGTCGATGTGCGGGTTCGGGACCGGTGCGTCGGTCGTCAGCCACTGGGCGAAGTCCGCCCACCCGGGCACGCCCTCGTGTCCCTTTGGTAGCAGCGCGACTCGGGCCCTGACCACTCCGCCGCGCCGGATCGCCTGTTCGGCGGTCGGCGTCAGATCTGCTTCGACGACCAAGCCGCCGACCTGACTGTGCTCGAGGATGTAGGCGATCTCCTCGGCGGTTAGCATGAAGTTGATCGGGACCAAGACCACTCCCGCGCGCGCCGTCGCGAACGCCAGCACGGCGTACTGCCAGCAGTTGCGGGACAAGAGGCCTAATCGGCTCCCGGGCCCAAAACCGCTGTCGTGCAACGCCGCCGCGGTCCGGTCCACCAGGCCGTCGAATTCGGCGAAGGTCAGCACGACGTCGTCGTCGATGATCGCGATCTTGTGCGGGTGCCGGCGGGCCGATCGCCGGGGAATATCGCCGAGCCCGTGGCTACGTGCCCGTTCGATCATGACGTCGAGGTCATCGGACTGCATGCCGGTCACGGTAAGCGTCAACGCCCGCAACCGAGTCGTCCACGTCCCGCTGAGTAGGCAGGGGCCTCCCAAGCGGGCTGGACCGCACCGATACTCGCTGGCATGAGCACTGGTGTCCCCGTCACGACCGAGAACGCCGGATTGGCGGGCTCCGATCCCCACGACGTCGGCGAGTTGCGGGCCAACCTGCGTGAGGCCGATCCAGGGGTGCTCGTCGCCGTGTTGGCGCAGCTGACCGGGGACCCGACCGTCGCCGCGCGGTTCGGGCCGAAAATCACCCATGTGCCCAACCCGCCGGAGCAGGCGGGCGTCACCGATCCGGAGACGGCCGCTCGGCTCATCGACGAGATCGTCACCGCACTGGGGGCACCGCGCCGAGCGGGCGCGCTACCCGCCGACGACCTCGACCTGTTCGCTCGCGTGGCGCCCATCGCGCTGGGCGGAGAGGTCGGCCCGGAGTATCTCGGACTGCTCCTCGAGCAGAGCGGATTCCAGCCCTCCCAACCGGTACTTCCGCGCACCGCGAAACTTCCGGCGGGTTTCCGGGTCGTCATCATCGGCGCGGGCATCGCCGGCATCACCGCGGCGCTCGCCTGCGCGGACGCCGGCATCGAGTACCAGATCATCGAGCGAAACGACGAGGTGGGCGGCACCTGGTACACCACCAGGTATCCCGGAATCGGGGTGGATACGCCCTCGGCGTATTACTCGCTGTCGCGCGACATCAACGGCGACTGGTCGAGCTATTACCCGCAGGGTGCGGAATATCAGGCCTACCTGGTATCGGTGGCGAACAAGAACGACCTGCGCAAGCACATCCGATTCGGCACCGTGGTCGAAGCGTTGCGGTGGGAGGAGCGACGCCGGCAATGGCAGATTCACTCCGTCGGCCCGGACGGAACACGCGACGTCGATTATGCGAACGTGGTGATTCCGGCCGCCGGCTATCTCAATCGGCCGCGCTGGCCGGATCTGGCTGGGCGCGAGACGTTCTCGGGGGTCTCCATCCATTCCGCGCAGTGGGACCCGGAGCTGGATCTCGCGGGTAAGCGGGTCGCGATCATCGGAGCCGGTTGCACCGCGGTCCAGATCGTCGATGCCTGCGTGGACCGGGTCGCGCACCTGACGGTGTTCCAACGCCAGCCGCACTGGGTCGCACCGCGGCGGCGGGCCTCCGACGACGTCCCCGCCCACCAGCGCTGGCTGTGCACCCGACTGCCGTACTACGCCAACTGGATTCGGCTCAAGTCCTACTGGGGAACATCGGACAACAACTATCCGGTCATCCTGCATGATCCGCAGTGGGCGGCCGAACACCTGTCGATTTCGCCGGCCAACGACGTGTTGCTGCAGATGTGTCTGGATTACATCGATCGCGTGTTCGGCGCGGACAGCGACCTCGCCCGCAAGGTCACGCCCGACTTCGCCCCCTACGGCAAACGGATCATCCGCGATCCCGGCGGCTACTACGCGGCGCTGGCCCGCGAGCACGTGGACGTCGAGGCCGGCGAACCGGCCCGGGTCAACGAGGCCGGAATCGTCACGGCCGATGGTCGGCAACTCGACCTGGACGTCATCGTCTACGCCACCGGCTACCACCTGGATTTCCTTTCCACCGTGGATATCCGGGGCCGCGAGGGCAAAAAGCTGACCGACGAGTGGGGCAACGCCCCCCGGGCCTATCGGGGCGGGATGGTGCCCGGATTCCCGAATTTGTTCATCTCGTCTGCCCCTAACTACAGCCCGGGACACGGCGCCGGCCACAACTTCGGTGTCGAGGTGATGGTGCATTACGTGATGGAATGCCTGCAGTTGATGGCGCTGCGGCAGGCCTCCGCCGTGGAGGTGACGCGGCGCGCCTACGAGAGCTACGTCGCGAACGTCGATGCGGCCATGGCGGGCACCGTGTGGTGCCACACCCCGTCGGCGCACACCTACTATCGTTCGGGTGGAGGCCGGATCGTGACCGCCTTCCCATACCGCCTCGTCGACTTCTGGCGCGACCACCGTGCGCCGATCGAAGCGGATCTCGAGCTACGATGAGTGGTTTGCTCTGTGGCAAAACGGCTTTGGTGACCGGCAGTAGCCGCGGTATAGGCCGCGCGATCGCACAGCGCCTCGCCGCCGAGGGTGCCACGGTGGCGGTGACCGCACGATCGCACTCGCCGTCGCCCTCGACACGGGCCGCCTCCACCACCGCCCTGCCCGGCACCATCGGTGAAACGGTGGCGGCCATCGAGGCCGCCGGCGGCTCGGCGTTTGCCGTCGCGGCCGACCTCGAGGACGCCGGGCAGCGTGACGGTTTGGTCGATGCGGTTCTGGACCGCACGGGTCGCATCGACATCCTGGTCAACAACGCCGGTTTCGCCGACTATGCGGTGGTCGAGGAGATGAGCTTGGAAACGTTCGATCGCACCGTCGACCATTACCTTCGCATTCCGTTCGCACTGACGAAATCGGTTGTGCCGCGGATGCGTAAGCTTGGGGCGGGCTGGGTCGTCAACATCGGGTCGGTCACCGGCGTGGCCCCGGTGCGACCGTACCGGGAATACAACAAGACGTCTGGTGACGTCGTCTACGCCTCCATGAAGGCCGCCCTGCACCGGTTCACCCAGGGGGTGGCCGCCGAGCTGCTGGACGCCAACATCGCCGTGAATTGCGTCGGACCGTCGACGGCGGTCCGCACACCCGGTGCCGCGCAACTGATCCCGGATTCGTTCCCTACCGAACCGGTCGAGTATTTGGCCGAGACCGTGCTGGCGATGTGCCACTTGCCCGCCGCGACCCGCACGGGGTTGGTCGCGTTCAGCCTGCACTATCCCTGGTCGCAGCGGCTACCGGTGCACAGCCTGGACGGCGCGCAGGTGTTGCCGCCGTTAGAGCCGCCGGCGACCGCCAATCCGAACATCCTTCCCGCCGGGGTCTAGATCAGAATCGGGTCGGCGATGGGGCAGAAGCTGTGACAAACCCGGTCCCGGACGATCACGTCGGTGGTCTCGGGGTCGAACCAGCGGTCCACCACCGCCCAGTGCACAGGGTGCATCAGGTAAGGACCCATCACCGCCTCGACGTCGGCGAACTCCTGCTCGAACACGTGTGTCCAGCAAGACGCTCCGTGCGAGGCGGATACCCGGCTCAGCTGCCAGGCACGGATCGCGGGTAGATAGCGCGGCATCAAAGACAGCTCGCGCTCGAATTGGGCGAGGGTGGCATCGGGTGTGTCCGGCTGCACGCGCAGCAGCAGCGCCCGGTAGACCGTGCCACCCTGCTCGCCGCAGCGGGTGGGCGTGCCCCCGTAGTCGACGCCGTTGACCCGACTCACCGCGGGATCGGCCAGCACGCTAGCGAAAGCCTCTGTTGCGCAGTAACATTGGGCTTCGGTCGCGAATCGCAGATGCACCAGGATGTCGCCTCCGTTGCGCGAGCCGGGCAGTGTCGGTTGCACCACCGAGCGCAGCGGCGTCGTCGCACGGGCGGCCGTGCGCAGCGCCTCGAGGATCCGGTCGCGATCGGCCTCGGCGACGTCGATCAGTCGCGTGAGGTTATACATCGCACAGCCCGTCGACGTCGTCGGCCCTCGCGGCGCAGGTCCGGGACCGCTCGGTGATCAATTCGTCGATGCGCGACCACCATTCGCCCAGCGTTGGATCCGGCCGGCCTTTCCACGTCATCTCCCACCATGCCCGGGCGCCGGGCAGGGTCCAGGTCGCCGTGATGACGTTGGCGTCGTCGTCGAACCAGATCGGCGGGCTCACCAGGATGTCGCGCAGCGTCATCCCCCGTGCCTGCGCGCCGGGGGCGTAGTCGGCGAGGTAGGCGTCGACGAATCGGCGAGCGCATCCGGGCCGGGTCACTACCCGGTCGATCACGAAGACTTCGCCGTCGGCCATGAGCCGACCGTATGACACCCGGGGGACGCAGCGGGGCCGGCTCCCGACCACCGGGAACCTCCGGTCAACCGTCGAAGCCGGCGCGTTACCGCCGCAGCAGATCGGCCAGCGCTGCGGCGGCTTCGTTGCGCGCCCGGTGCGCGAGGTCGAGCATCGGCATCGTCATGAACCCGTGGATGCCGCCCTCGTACCGCAATTGCCGGGTGGGGACGCCGGCCGCCTCGAGCGCGGCGCCGAAGGCCAATCCTTCGTCGCGCAGCGGGTCGTGGCCGGCGACCACCAGCACGGCGGGCGGTAGTCCGCGTAGGTCGGCGTTCAGCGGTGTGGCGTAGGGATGCGCGCGGTCTTCGCTCGACGGCACATAGCAATCCCAGTACCACCGCAGTGCCGGCTTCGGGTTGTAGTAGCCCTGGCCGAAAAGCCGGTAGGACTCGGTGTCGAAATCGGCCGCGATCACCGGGTAGATCAGCAGCTGGGCTGCCGGCATCGGGCCGCCGCGGTCGCGAGAGATGACCGTGGCCACCGCGGCCAGATTGCCGCCGGCGCTGTCGCCACCCACGACCAGACGCCCGGGATCGGATCCGAGCGCGGCGGCGTTGTCATAGGCCCAGCACGTCGCGGCGTACACGTCCTCGGCCGCCGCCGGCCAGGTGTTCTCCGGGGCCAACCGGTAGCCAACCGAAACCACCACGGCGGGAACAAGATTGGCCAGGCTTCGGCACAGGTCGTCGTGGCTGTCCAGGTCGCAAAACACGAACCCGCCGCCGTGCGCATACACGACGACGGGCAGTGGCCCCGCCGCCTCGGGCCGGTAGCTGCGCACGGGGATGGGGCCGCCCTGACCCTCGATCGAGCGATCGGTGACCTCGGCGACCGGTTCGGGCCGCGCCGGTGGCACCAACCTGGACCGGATCAGCGCTCGGGCCTCGGCGCCGCTCATCTGGTGAACCGGTGGGAACCCACTATCCAGTTGCTCGATGATCGGGGCGATCTGCGGGTCGAGCCTCACGCGTATTGCAACGCGGGGCGCGGCGCGAGACGCAGCGGACGAAGGGGTTGCAGGGTGGGCGCGACGCGTTGCGGGCCGTCCTCGGCGTGGCGCCAGATGCCCATCGCGGTCATCCGGACCGGGGCGATCAATCGCTGGTCGAACGTCATCCGGTTCATCGGACCGCACACCGACACCGCCGCGACGGCTTCACCCGGATCGCCGATGGGCGCCGCCACACAACCGAATCCGAGTAGAGATTCCTCGCGCTCGAAGGCGACGCCGTGCGCGCGCACCCGGGACAGTTCGACCGCCAGCTGCGCGCCGGTGGCGATCGAGTACTTGGTGCTGCGGACCCGCAAGTCCACCGGGGCGTCCCCCTCGCGGTACGCCAGCATCGCCTTGCCGACGGCGGTGCAGTGCGCGGGCTGGCGGCCGCCGACCCGGGTGGGGATTGGCGCCAGCGGCGAATCGCCGATCTTGTCGAGGTAGACGACGTCGGGTCCGTCGAGGACCGCCAAATGCACGACCAACCCGGTCGCGCGGTGCAATTCACCCAGCAGCGGGGCGGCTGCGCGCACCAGGCGGTCCTGATGCACGGCGAGCGAGCCCAACTCGACCAGGCGCATGCCCAGCTCGTAGTCGCGGCCGCTGCGGCGCAGCCAGCGCAGCTGCACCAGACGTTCGAGCATTCGGTGCGCCGACGAGCGGGGCAGGCCGGTGCGCCGGACGATCTGGGCCAGCGTGAGGCGCCCGGGTCCGTCGAATGCGTCCAGGACAAGCGTGATGCGGTCGATGACCGCGGTGGGGGTTTCGGCGGGCGCTGACACTGAGCCTCCTGGCTGGCATATTCCTATTAGGAATATGTGTCTACCACATGAAGGTGGTCCGCGTCACATACCTCGAGCCCGCGAGCGTAAGCCCACCGCGGAAACCCGGGCCGAAAGTCCCAGCGGGCTTACGTTCGCGGAATGGAACGGGGCGCCGCATCGCGCGTAAGCCCGGGGCGCGACAACGCGCGGGCCAGGAAGGAGAGCATGGCCTGCACGGCCTCCTCCTCGCCGTCGAGAAATGCCGCGTAGTGACCACCGGGTAACAGGGCGAGCTGGCCGCGGGAGGCCCGTTGCGCCACATGGATTGCCGGTCCGGGCGGAGCCACGCCGTCATCGCAATAGGCGACAACGAGCAGCGGGCACCGAATGTGCTTGGCGTATCGGCCGGGCCGGTACAAGCCGATGCGTACCGCCGACCGCGCGGCCACCGCTTGGCGCCATTCGGGGTAGCGGTTTCCGGGGTTGAGCGCTCGGACGTAGTTTCGCGAATCCGGTGTGGTCAACGCCGCCACGGCGCCGCGCTCACCGGCCAGCGGAACGAGCAGGGGCTGGCGCCCAAACATTCCACCGACGGTGTCGACAGTGGCGCGGCTGATCAACCTGGTGAACGCCTGAGGTGTCATGTACCGCAACGCGTTACGCATGGCATGGAGGCCGTCGGCCGCGGGTGCGTGCGCTATCGCTGCGGCAACGCGGGGATGACGTGCGGCTATGACGAGTGCGTGCCCGCCGGAAGCCGAGAACCCCCATATGGCCAACTTGTCGCGGACCACGCCCGGCAGCGTTGCGGCGAAGTCCACGGCGGCGTGGTAGTCGGCCAACTGGTCGCGGAAACGCACTAGTTGCCTTGACGTGCCGCTGCTTTCCCCGAGGCAACGGTAATCGAAGGCGAGCACGTGGTAGCCGGCGTCTTGGAAGCGCTTGGCCAGACGATCGGTCCCGGGTTCCTTGGTGACGGCCAGCCCGGCAGCCATGACCACGCACGCCCCGTTCTCGCCCGGGTAGTGCCAGGCGGCGCATTGGCCGTCGGCGCTGGGGAACATCACCTTATGGCGCTGGGTGCTAGGTGCCATGACTTTGCTCCTTTGGCATACGGGAATAGCCTGGGCTGCAACGCATTAGACCGTGGACATCCCCGCCGCGGTTGCGCTGTAAGTCCAATGACGTACGCCCGAAGATACATGCAGTATGTATGTAATGCAAGCGGCTACCATAGGTCCGTCGCAGCCGGATCCCGGGATGCCCGGCAGGGGCGGGCCAGCAGGTCCAGTAGCGCTGCCGTGACTTCGTCGGGCCGCTCCTCCATGACGAAGTGGTCCGCGCCGGCAATGCGGGTCAGGCTCGCCGCCGGAATTCGCTCCGCAAGTTCTCGGCCGGTCGCAAAGGGAATAGTGCGATCCCTGTCGCCCCAGATGATCGCCGTCGGACATCGGATCCGCTCCAACCCGGCGGCCAATTCGGGCACCGCGGGCACCCGGTAATCACGGAAAAAATCAACGAACGTTTGCCGCCCGGGCGGCGTGTCCATCCATGCCAGATACTCGGCTTCGAGGGCGTCGTCGAAGCACCCGAGCCGGCGATACGGGCGCAACGCAACGTGATGCAGCCGCCGTAGCGGAAGGTTGCGCACGACGCCGGGAGCATGAGTCACGGCCCAGCGTTGTTGAAGCAGGAAACGATAGAACATCGGTCGAAAGACGCTGTGCGCGCGTGAGTTCAGCACCGCCAGGCGCATGACTTTTTGCGGGTGGCGCAGCACATAACCCAAACCGAGGAACGCGCCGTAGTCGTGAGCGACCAGATTGAATTGCCGCAGTCCCAGCGAATCGACGGGACAATCGAGCCGTCCTACCTCGTTCTCATATGTCGCGGGCGTGTCGGGCGGATCGGAGCGCCCGAAGCCCGGCCAGTCGACGGCGACGACGCGGTGCCTTTGGGCCAACGCCGGAATCTGGTGGCGCCAGCACGATGCGCTCTGGGGATAGCCATGCAGCAGCAGTACCGCCTCCCCGTCGCCGGCTTCGACGCGAAAAACACTCATCAGCGGGCCGCCTTCGTCATGGTGAGCACAACCAGTGGCGGAACGTTTGATTGATTGAACGCCGCCGCCACCAACTGTCGTCACTGCGGCTGAGGCGATCAACCGTGCGACGCGCGCATGGCCCAATCGGTGGGATGCATGTCCTGCCGGGACGCCAACCGCGTTCCGCGCACGTATGCGGAATGGCGGTGCAAAGCCGCGTTCGAACAACCTGTTTAACAGATATTGACACGGCGCCGTTCCTGATACGAAACTGGAACCGTTCCGTTCCCGAAGGAGGCCCGTCGTGGTTGTCGACAAGGCGGTGTTGGTCACCGGGGCCGGCAGCGGAATCGGCGCGAGCACGGCGCGCGCGCTGTACCGCCGTGGCGCACGGCTTCTTCTCGTGGACGTCGATGGGCCCGCACTGCAAGCGTTGGCAGGCGAATTCGGGCCCGGCCGAAGCCTGGTTGTGCAAGGCGATGTTCGCGATCCCGACGCCATGCGAACGGCGGTCGATGCCGGCATTCGGCAGTTCGGTCGCCTTGATGCCGTCGTGGCCAACGCCGGCGTGGGTTCCTGGACGCCGGTGCTCGACATGCAGCCGGCGCAGTTCCGCCAAGTCGTCGACATCAATCTCATCGGCCTGTTCAACACCGTCGGCGCCGCATTGCCCGCACTCGTCAGCGCAAAAGGGTACGTACTGGTGGTCGCGTCGGTTGCGTCCTTCGTCGCTGCTCCAGGTCTGGCCGCATACGCGGCGAGCAAGGCAGGTGCGGAGCAGTTCGCCAACGCATTGCGACTCGAGATGGCTTGGCGCGGCGTCGATGTCGGCTCGGCCCATATGTCGTGGGTCGACACCCCACTATTCCGGCGTGCCATGTCCGATTCTGCCGGCTTCGCCGCCATGCTGGCCACACTTCCGCGTCCGCTCAGGCGGACGCTGTCGGCGGATGACTGTGGGGAAAAGCTCGCCGACGCGGTGCAGCGGCGGGCTGCCCGGGTTGCCATGCCCCGCTGGGTGGCGATGGCCCGCTGGGCGAAGCCGCTGCTGTCGACCCCGCCACTGGAACGTCAATTGCGCACACGGCTGGCGCAGGTCTTGGAGGACCAAGGATGAACACCGATCTCGTTCGGGCCCGCACGGCGCTGGGCCACTACGCCAGGCTGCTGAGTCCCGACGCGCTGTCGGCCGCGCGCCTGCCGCTGCACCGCGACACCAAGATGCGGATCAAGCAACTGGGCCGGGGGAGCGGCGGGCGCCGCCGGGCGAGCCGGCAAAGCATGCGCGGGCTCGTCGCCTACCCCGGCGGCGCGCTGCGCTGGCGGTCGCTGCCCGGCCCCGCCCTGCCCGGCCCGCAGGCCGCGATCGTGCGACCGGTCGCCGTGGCGACCTGCGACGTGGACCGGGCAATGATGCTGGGCCGCACCCCATTTCCGCTGCCGCTGCACCTCGGCCACGAATGCGTGGCCGAAGTGGTCGAGGTGGGGGACGAGGTGACCTCCGTTCGGATCGGCGACCGGGTGGTGGTGCCGTTCCAGATCAGCTGCGGGCGCTGTTCCGCCTGCCGGCGTGGCCACACCGGCAGCTGCCTGTCGGTTCCCCCGGCGTCGATGTACGGGTTCGGCATCTCCGGTGGCCTTTGGGGCGGCGCGTTGGCCGACCTGATGGCCGTTCCCTTCGCCGATGCGATGCTCGTGGCCTTGCCCGACGGCGTCGAGCCGGCCGCCGCGGCCGGGGTGGGGGATAACGTCTGCGACGCCTACCGGCAAGTCGCGCCACACCTACCCGGCCTGCTGGCCGCCGATCCCGACGCCGAGACGCTCATCGTGGGCCGCATGGGCAGCCGTGAGCCGATGACCTCCAGCGCGGTGCTGTGTACCGGACTGATCGCTCAGGCGTTGGGCGCGCGCAGAATTCACATCGTCGACGGCCGTGCGGCCGTCCGCGATCGCGCCGAGCAACTGGGTTTCCATGCGCTGGATCCGCGGCACCCCCGCGAGTGGCCGACCGCCGCGCTGACCGTCGACGCCACCGGCACCCCGAGCGGGCTCCGACAGGTACTTCGTCACACCGCGCCCGACGGCATCTGCACCTGCGTCTGGTCGCTGCACCGGCGCGCCAGCGTGCCCTTGGCCGCCTGCTACGTGCGCAACGTGACGTTGCACATCGGTCGCAGTCACGTCCGCGCCGTCATGCCTTCGGTGCTCGAACTCATGGCCGCGGGAAAGCTGCGACCCGAGCTGGTCACCACCCTCACCGCCTCGTTCGACGACGCTCCGGGCGCCCTGCGCGAGCACTGCCACGGAAACGCCATCAAGGCCGTCCTCACGGCCTGATGACCATGCCGCGAACGAGCACCTCAACAACCCGAATCGGGAACCCGCGTGTGTCAATATCGGGTAGTGCAGCCGTCGCGAACGTATCGAGGAGCCACCCCCGGCCAACGGGCCGAGCAGCGGCGCACGCGCCTCATCGAGGCCGCCGTCGACGTGTTCGGCACGGTCGGCTACCGCGCCGCGACGGTCGACCAGGTCTGCGCCAGCGCCGGGCTGTCGAAGCGGTACTTCTACGAATCGTTTCCCGACAGCGAGACACTGTTGCTCGCCTGCTACCAGCGATGCGCCGAGGAAATACACCAGGCCATGGTGAGCGCCGTCGCCCAGGCGCCGGCGGACACCCTCGACGTTCAGTTACGGGCGGCGCTGACAGGCTATTTCGAAGCCATCGACGCCGACCAGCGGCGGGCGCGGATCACCCTGCTGGAGATCCTCGGCGTAAGCCCGGCAGTGGATGCCGCCTGGGCCGCGCAAACCCAGCGATTCGCCGCCTCGGTGGAGACTCTGGCGGCCGCCGCCTTCACCAAGACCACACTGCCCAAGGCGCAGCGGGCCATCATCGCCGAGGAAATCATCGGCGCCATCACCACCGCCGCCACGCTCTGGCTCCTGCAGGATCGCCGGCGCCGCCGGGCGCAACTCATCAACGCCACCCACGTCCTGGTCCTCGCCGTTTTCGACCGGCTGCCGCACGCCTGAGCCACCACCGCGTCTTGCGGCCGGTGCCGGCCGCTGCTTTACTGCAAGTAAGCACTTACTTGTTGGGAGGCGCCGTGCCCGTCACGTCGCGACAGCGGATCATCACCGAAGCGCTGCGCCTGTTCGGGCAACGCGGGTTCGCGGCCACCACGATCGCCCAGATCGAACAGGCCGCCGGGCTGTCGCCGGGCTCGGGCGCGCTGTACCGGCACTTTCGCTCCAAGGACCAACTGCTCTACGAAGCCATCGGCGAGACCCTCGCCGATCGCGACCAGTGGGCGCCGTTCTTCGAGCCCGGCTTCTCGGTACTGGAATTGCTCGACCAGGTGGCCTCCGGTGCCGGGCTGGTCGACAGGCTCGTGCTGCTCTGCCGGGTGGGGTTGGGCCGGCTGGACCACAACCGCGACGTCACCCGGATCCTGTTGCGCGACACCTCGGCCTCCCCGGAGGTCCTCGAGGTGTTCCGCCGCAACGAGTACCTGCAGGTGCTGTCGGTGATCTCCCGCGGGTTGGCCGAACTGGCCGGGCCGGACCACGGCGCACACGACTGGGACGCCGCCGCCGTCGTGGTGCTCAGCGCGGTCGCGCATTACTGGCTGATCCGCGACACGTTCGGCGGTGAACACCCGGCCGCCATCGACGAGGAGCGATACCTGCGTTCCACCGCGGAAATGATCGCTGCCCGACTGCAGTGGTCGGATCCGACGCCCAACCCCGAAGAAAGGAACAACGATGGGTAGCCACATCAGCGTGATCGGCGGTGGTCTCGGCGGCCTGACCGCCGCCATCGCATGCGCGGAAGCCGGTGTCCCGGTGCGGCTTTACGAAGCGCACGATCGCCTGGGTGGCCGCGGCCGTGCCACACCGCCGCCCTATGTCGCCCACGACGGTGCGCACGTGTTCTACGCCGATGGTCCGCACTACAAGTGGCTGAAAAAGCGCGGCTTCGTCAAACGCCTCGGGTGGCCCGGTCCGGTCGCCATGGCCGCACTGCTGCACTTTCGCGCCGACGGGCGCATCCGTGCGCTGCCGCCGCTACCGATGCTGCGCCCGCAATCGCGCAAATGGCTCACCGCGCCCGTCGACGTCGACTTCCACACCTGGGCCAGCGGGCGGTGGGGCGAAAAGACGGCCACCCAGATGGCCAACGCGATCAGCGTCGTCACCTATCACGCTGACACCGGCCAACTTTCGGCGGCGTTTGTGTGGACGCTGTTCCAACGGGTCCTCGGCCCCAACCCGCCCGCGGTGCGCTGGGTTCGTGGCGGCTGGCAAACCGTCATCGACAGGATGGCCGACCGCGCGAAGGAACTCGGCGTCGCGGTGCAGACCGCGGCGCGCATCGACACCTTGCCCGCTGGCGGCCCGGTCATCGTGGCCACCGACATCGCCGCGGCGCGCTCCCTGCTGGGGGACGAAAGTCTCAGTTGGACAAGCGGACACGCCGCGCTGCTCGACATCGCCGTCAAGGCCGGCCGCAAGGACACCAATCTGATCTTCGATCTCGACGAGGGCGGCTTCCACGAGAGCTATAGCATGCAGGACGATTCGGTGGCGCCCGCCGAAGAGGCGCTCTACCAACTGCAGATGCCCGTCCGCGCCGGCGAGTCACACGCGGACGCGCACCGGCGACTGGAAGGCCTCGCCGACCAAGCGCTGCCGAACTGGCGCGAGCGCACCACCTTTCACCGCACCGCCATCGCCAAGGGCCGCACCGGCGCCCTGGACCTGCCCGGCCAGACCTGGCGCGACCGGCCGGCCGTCTACCGCGGCGACGGCGTGTACCTGGTCGGCGACATGGTCTCCGCGCCGGGCATGCGCGGTGAAATCTCGATTAACAGTGCTATTTCCGCCGCCGCGGCCGCCACCGCCGCGCTGACCAAGGTGCGCACGCGCGCGCCCTCGGGCCGAAGCGCACCGTGATCGGTCTCAAGGACGACTTGCATCGACAGCTGCGCGACGCCCGTGCGGCCGTGGTCTGGAAGCTCGACGGACTGTCCGAATACGACGTCCGCAGACCGATGACCCCGCACGGCACCAACCTCCTGGGCTTGGTCAAACACCTGACCGGCTGCGAGATCGGCTATTTCGGCGACGTGTTTGCCCGGCCGTTCCCGCGTCCTCCGCTGTGGCTGAAGGGCCCGGCGGAGCCCACGGTCGACATGTGGGCCGCGCCCGACGAGAGCCGCGGTGACATCGTCGATCTGTACCGGCGGGCCTGTGCGCACTCCGATCGCACCATTGCGGCTCTTGACCTCGAGCATCCCGGTGTCGCGCCCGGCTGGCCCGAAGACCGGCGCTCGGTGACGCTCGGGCGAATCCTCGTGCACATGCTCGCCGAGACCGCCCGCCACGCGGGCCACGCCGACATCGTTCGCGAACTCGTCGACAACCAAGCCGGGTCACAGCCGGGCCGCTCCGGCCTTCCCGACGTCGACGGCCCGTATTGGGCTGCGCTGCATGGACGTATCGAGCGCGCGGCCCGCCAGGCGCAGAAGACTCAGCCTTTGGCGGCCGAGCGCCCGGCGCGCCGGCCGTAGAAGCTGCCGTCACCCAGCGAGACTCCGCTTGCGTAGCCCCAGGCGGCCAGCCCGGCCGTGCACCGGCCGGCGGCGAAGAGGCCCGGGATGGGCGCGCCGCTGACATGGAGCACCTCGGCGTCCAGCGTGGTGGCCAGCCCGCCCAGCGTGAAACCGCCGGTGTTCTCCCGCAGATCGACCGCGCCGACGGGGGAGCCGATCGGCTTGATCCACTCCGGCTTCTTGTGCAGCAGCGGATCCTCGCCGCGCGCGGCGCCCGCGTTGTAGGCGGCCACGGTCGCCTGCAGCGTCCCCGGCGGTAGCCCCATCTCGGCTTCCAGGTCGGCGACGGTGTCGGCCACCCAGGTCGCCGGGCGCAGCATGAACTTCGGCGACCACGAGGCCATCGCCTCCTCCTGGGCGTCGCCGTCGATGATGAGATAGGCGACGTTGTCCTGCTGATAGAGGGTCAGCTGGCCGATCCGGCCCGGGTAGGTGTCCTCGGCGACGTAGCGCTGGCCCCGTCCGTTGACCAGGATTCCGCGCACCAGCTGCTGCGGGTCGATGAAGATCGCGACCTCGGTGGCGTCCATGTGCGCCAGATCGGCGCCGAGCGCCTGCGCCATCCGGATCGCCTGCCCGTCATGCTGCTCGATCGAGGCAGCCGGGCGCCCGGCGATCCGCGGCGCGTAGCGCGCCACCATCGCGTCGTTGTAGGCGAAGCTGCCCGTCGCGAGCACCACGCCGTTGCGCGCCCGGATGCTCATCTCGGTGCCATACCGGCGGGCCCGGATGCCGACCACTCGGCCGTCGGACTCGGTGATCAGCCGCTGCACCCGCACGTCGTACAGCGCGCGTGCGCTTGCGGCAGTGGCGGTTTCGACGAGGGGCTTCATCAGCATGTAGCCGGCGCTGGCCTCGCCCTGCTTCTTGTTCTGCATCTGCGGGACGTGCCCGCGCGGCGCGGGGGTGGCGATGGTGTTGAAGGGAAAGGAATTTTCGCCGCCGCTGTACATCAGCCCCTGATCGCCCATCGGTTCCCAGCCGGGCTCGGAGAAGAATTCCGCCTTGAACGGCACGCCGCAGCCGACCAGCCAGTCGAAGTGGGCGACGCTGCCCGCGCAGTAGTCGGCGATCCTGTTCTCGTCGGCGCCGGGGCCCATCGCGACGTTGAGGAATGCCGCCATGTTGTCGACGGAATCGGGGAAACCGCAAGCCGTTTGGATCGGGGTACCGCCGCCGAGATAGATGAAGCCGCCGGCCATCGACGCCGCCCCGCCCCAGGAGCCGGTGCGCTCGAGCACCAGGACGTCGGCGCCGGACCGGGCCGCTTCCACCGCCGCGGCCGCACCGGCGACCCCGTAGCCGGCGATGACGACGTCGGCCTCGGCGTCCCACGAGGTGATCTTCGACGCCGCGACCGGCGTCACGTCGGAGTCGGGCGTCACAGCCGCATGGCCGCGGGCATTTCGCCGACCCACTGGTGGCCCCAGTAGCTGTCGGCGGTGATTTCCTCTGCGGTGTAATAGGTTTCGTCGACCCGCATCCCGTCGGTGCCGAATTCGATGTCCCAGTCACCGGGTGCGCGGACGTAGAACGAGACCATCTTGTCGTTGGTGTGTCGCCCCAGGGTGGACGACAGCTGGAATCCCTCGGCGTTGACCCGGTCCAGCGCCTGCCCGACGGCGTCGAGGGTGTCGACCTCCACCATGATGTGGACCAGGCGCGGGTCGCGCTGGTGTGCGGCCGGCACGATCGCCAGGCTGTGGTGTCGCTCGTTGATGCCGAGGAACCGAACCCGCACGGGCCCAAACTCTTTGGGCAACGGCACCCGGAACGCGCCACGGGCCCGGAACCCGAGGACCTCGGTGTAGAAGTCGAACAGCCCGTTGGGGTCGGTGGCCGGCACCACCACGTGGCCCATGCCCTGATCACCGGTAACGAACTTCGCGCCGAACGGCGTGACGACCGGGCTGTGGTCGAGCACCGCGCCGTGGAACACCTCCAGCGTGGTGCCGGCGGGATCTTCGAAGGTGATCACCTCTTCGACCCGGCGCGCCTCGGCGTCGTCGGGGGACAGCTGCTTGTACGCGACGCCTGCGCCGTCGAGGGTGGCCTGCACGCGCTGCAGGGCCGGGTGGTCGCGCACTTCCCAGCCGACGGTCAGCACCCGGTCGGTCTCACCGGGCACCACGATGAGCCGGGCCGCCCGCTCGTCCATCCGCAGGTACAGCGCCGAAGGATCGGGGCCCTTACCTTCGGCGAACCCCAGCACGCCGAAGGCGAACTGCCGCCAGCGGTCGATGTCACTGGTCGAAATGGTGATGTAGCCAAGGCTTTTCAGGTCGCTCACTAATGCTCCTAGATCAGGGCCCGCAGCGGACCCTCGGGCGGGTCGATGCCGATCGAGCTCAGCGCCGCCGCGTGATAGGTGGTGCCCGGGACATGGATGGCGTGCATCTGGCCGACGTGCACGTCACGCCAATATCGTTGCAGCGGCTTGTCCATCCGCGCCGCGTTGCCGCCCGAGCGGGCGAAGATCTCGTCGACCGCCGACACCGCACGCCACACCGCGCGCACCTGCGTGCGGCGCCCGGCCGCCCGATCGGCGAAGGACACCTCCTTGCCGGCCGCGACCATGTCGTAGATGCGGTCGGCGTTGGCCAGCAGCTCCTGACGCGCCGCGTTGATGTCGGCGGCCGCCTCGCCGATGGCGTGCATGACGTAGGGGTCGTCCTTAATTGCGGTGCCGGTGGCGCCGACCCGTTCGCGCTGATAATCCAGATGCGCGGCGAGTGCACCCTCCGCGATCCCGATGGTGGCCGCGGAGATGCCCAGCGGGAACATCGTCGACCACGGCATCAGGTAGAGGGGTTCGGTCATGCCGGCCTCGCGCTGGGCGGTGCCGTCCATCACCTTGGTCGCGTCCATGGTCCGGTAGCTGGGCACAAACGCGTCCTTGACGATGACGTCCTTGGAGCCGGTCCCGCGCAGCCCCACCACGTTCCACGAATCGTCGACTATCTCGTAGTCCTTGCGGGGCAAGATCATGTGCAGCATCTGCGGTGGCATCAGCGGGATGCCCTTCTCGTCGCCGAGCATTGCCCCCAGGATGATCCAGTCGCAGTGGTCGGTGCCCGAGCTGAACTGCCAGCGCCCGTTGAAGACGTAACCGCCGTCGACGGGTTTGGCCACGCCCTGCGGCGCGTAGGGGGAGGCCATCCAGGTGTCGACGTCGTCGGCCCAGATCTCGGCGGCGACTTTCGGGTCCGCGTACGCCAACTGGTAGGGGTGCACGCCGACGACGCCCACGATCCAGCCGGCCGCCGGATCCAGTGCCGCGGTGGCCATCGTCGTCTCGGCGAACTCGCGCGGGTGCACCTCGAAGCCCTGATATTGCTTGGTCTGCAGCAGCCGGATCAGGCCGGCGCCCTTCATCAGCTTGACGGTGTCGTCGGTGAGCCGCCCGATGCGTTCGGCTTCGGCGGCCTGGTCGCGCAACTGGTCCGCCATGGCCACTACCCGGTCGAGTACCCGCTCGCTCATATCGTTGTCCTTACGTGTGTGGGCTAAGCACGTGTGGGGGCTAAGTAATGGTCTACCGCAGTCGAGGCCCGTCCCAAAGGAAATCCCGATGAGCGGACACCACGGGCGTCGGAATTCGACGCGAACCTCGCCGCCGGCCACCCACGCCCGGTGGCCGGGAAAACTCGCCGCAAGCGTCCGGTGACCGGGAGGCCGCGCGGGCCGCGCCGGCCGAGGCCCTACGGTGACTCGTTGTGAGTGATTCCGGCGCGCGGTCCCTCGACGTCGTCGTGGTTGGCGCGGGGTTCGCCGGCCTGTACGCGCTGCACAAACTGCGCGGGCAGGGCCTGTCGGTGCGGGTGCTGGAGGCCGCGCCCGAACTGGGCGGCACCTGGTACCACAACCGGTATCCGGGAGCGCGTTGCGACGTCGAGAGCGTCGACTACTGCTACTCGTTCTCCGACGAACTCCAGCAGGAGTGGAACTGGACCGAACGGTATGCCACCCAGGCCGAGATCCTGGCGTACCTGAACTGGGTCGCCGACAAGCTCGACCTGCGCCGCGACATCGCGTTGCGCACCCGCGTGGTGTCGGCGCACCTCGACGAGGCGGCGTTGCGCTGGACGGTCACCACCGATGCGGGACAATGCTTTTCGGCGCGGTTCGTGGTGATGGCGACGGGTCCGCTGTCGGCCGCGCTGACCCCGGACTTCCCCGGCCTGGACACCTTCGCCGGCGAGCTTTACCACACCGCGCGGTGGCCGCACCGGCCCGTCGACTTCACCGGCAAACGGGTGGCGGTCATCGGCACGGGATCCTCCGGCATTCAGTCGATTCCGGTCATCGCCGAGTCCGCCGCCCACCTCTACGTCTTCCAGCGCACCCCCAACTACAGCGTCCCGGCCGGCAACAGGCCCCTGTCCGCCGCCGAGCTCGACGAGATCAAGGCCGGTTACGCGCAGCGGCGTGCGCTGTCGTGGCGCAGCGGCGGTGGCTCGCCGCACATCACCGCCCCCAGGTCGACGATGCAGTTCACCGCCGAGGAGCGGCGTGCGGCGTTCGAAAAGCGTTGGCAGCAAGGCGGCGTGCTGTTCTCCAAGACGTTCCCGGACCAGCTGACCGACCTGGAGGCCAACGACGAGGCCCGCAGGTTCTACGAGGAGAAGGTCCGGGCCGTCATCGACGATCCGGCGGTCGCCGACCTGCTGATTCCCACCGACCACCCGATCGGCACCAAACGAATTTGCACCGACAGCAACTATTTTCAGACCTTCAACCGGGCGAACGTGTCGCTGATCAGTGTCCGGGCCACCCCGATCGAATCCGTCGACGCCACCGGCATCAACACCGCCGGGGCCGATAACACCGAAGCCCATTACGACGTCGACATGATCGTGCTGGCAACGGGTTTCGACGCGATGACCGGGGCGCTGGGCAAGATCGACATCGTCGGCCGGCGCGGCACCGCCCTGCGAGACGATTGGGCGCACGGACCCCGCACCTATCTGGGGCTGGGCGTCGACGGCTTCCCCAACCTGTTTTTGGTCTCGGGTCCGGGGGCACCCGCCGTGCTGGCGAACATGGTGCTGCACGCCGAGGCCCAGGTGAACTGGATCGCGGAGGCCATCACCCACCTGGACCGGCACGGTTACGCCGCGCTGGAAGCCACCGTGGACAGCGTGGACGAGTGGGGCGCCGAATGCGCCCGCCGGGCCGAGACCACGTTGTTCACCAAGGCCAACTCCTGGTACATGGGCGCCAACGTGCCGGGAAAGCCGCGCGGCTTCATGCTGTTCACCGGGGGCTTCGCGACATACAACGACATCTGCGCCGAGGTCGCCGGCGCCGGCTATCGCGGCTTCGATCTAATCGAACGATGACGGGGTTTGCTGGACAAGGTTGTGGTGGTCACCGGTGCGGCCAAGGGGACCGGCCGGGTGCACTGTGAGCGGTTCGCCGACGAGGGTGCCGACGTGATCGCGCTCGACGCGCCCGCGGCGGCCGACGAGTTGCGCGCTACGGCAAGCCGAGTCGACGACCGCGGCCGGCGGTGCGTAACCGGCCTGGCCGACGTCAGCGAGCTCGAAGCGATGACGGCCGCCATCGACGACGGCGTGGCCGCGTTGGGCCGGCTCGACGTCGTCGTCGCCAACGCCGGGGTCCACCTGCCCGGCGCACCGTCGTGGGAACTGGACCCCCAGGTCTGGCAGCGCACGCCCGACATCAACCTCACCGGCGTGTGGCATACCGTCCGGGCGAGCGTGCCGCACCTGGGTGATCGCGGCGGCTCGGTGGTCGTCATCAGCTCCACCAGCGGCCTGCGCGGCCTGCCCAACACCGCCCACTACACCGCCAGCAAGCACGCGGTGGTGGGATTGGCGCGCACCCTCGCGAACGAGCTCGGGCCGCGCGGCATCCGGGTCAACACCGTGCACCCCGGCCCGGTGGCCACCCCAATGGTGCTCAACGAGGCCACTTTTCGGCGGCTCCGGCCGGACCTGGACAACCCGACGGCGGCCGACGCGGCCGAGGTGCTGCAGGCGCGCAACCTGCTGCCGGTGCCGTGGGTCGAGCCCGTCGACATCGCCAACGCCGTGCTGTTTTTGGCCTCGGACGCGGCCCGCTACGTCACCGGCACGCAGCTGGTGGTCGACGCCGGCCTGACGCAGAAGACGACGTGAGCGCCACGCGCGGCGGGCGACTGCACGGCAAGGTCGCCCTGGTCACCGGAGCGGCGCGCGGGATCGGCCGCGCGCAGGCGGTGCGGTTCGCGCAGGAGGGTGCGAACATCGTGGCGCTCGACGTGTGTGGCCCGGTCGACACCGTGCGTATCCCGCACAGCACCCCCGCCGACCTCGACACCACGGCGTCGCTGGTGCGCGATGCCGGCGGGCTCGCGCACACCGAGATCGTCGACGTGCGAGACCTCGCCGGTGTGCAGGCCGCCACCGACCGCGGGGCCGAGCGGTTCGGTGGTCTCGACGCGGTCTGCGCGACCGCGGGCATCACCTCCCGCGGCATGGCGGTCGAGCTCGACGAAAACGCCTGGCGCACAATGCTCGACGTCAACCTGACCGGGGTATGGCACACCTGCCGCGCGACCGCGCCGCACCTGATCGCGCGCGGGGCGGGTTCGATGACCCTGACGAGTTCCATCGCGGGCCTGCGCGGGCTGGTCGGCGTCGCGCATTACACCGCCGCCAAGCACGGCGTGATCGGCATGATGCGCAGCCTGGCCAATGAGCTTGCGCCGCACAACGTTCGGGTCAACTGCATCAGCCCGACCAACGTCGACACGCCCATGATCCACAATGACGTGGTGGGCGCCGCATTCCGGCCCGACTTGGACCGGCCCCCCACCCGCGCGGAATTCGCCGAGGCGGCCCGCTCGATGAACATGCTCGCGGTGCCCTGGGTGGACGCGGTGGACGTGGCCAACGCCGCGCTGTTTCTGGCCTCGGACGAGGCCCGTTACATCACCGCGATCGTCCTGCCCGTCGACGCCGGAGCCACCCAGCGATAAGAACTGGCTAGCCGCGCGAAAGAAAAGCCAGCACGGTGCTTTCGAACGCCGCCTTGGCCTCGATCATGGCCCAGTGCCCGGAGTTGGGGAAGATGTGCAGCTCCGCGTTGGGGATGGTGCGCATCGGGATCAGCGCCATGTCCGGCGGGCTCACCCTGTCGTCGCGGCCCCAGGTCAGCAGCGTGGGCGCGGTGAGCTTGTGCATCGTCGCCCACGGTAGCGGCCGGTCGGAGGCGTTCAGCGCGGCGTTCATCCCGGCGAATGCCGCCTTGCCGTACATGCGTCGCGCCGCGGCCAGGGTGTCCGCGTCGGTGGCCAGCTGCCAGCGTTCCTCGATCAGCTCGTCGGTGACCAGCGCCTGGTCGTAGACCATCGACTTGAGCCAGTCGACCAGCCGCTGCCGCGTGGGGTCCTCGACGAATTCCTGCAGCAGCCGAATGCCTTCGCTGGGACTGGGACTGAAGATGTTGGTGCCGATCCCGCCGATGGTCACCAGCCGGCCGACGCGGTCCGGATTGTGGGTCGCGAAGTTGATGCCGACGCCACCACCCATCGAGTTGCCGACGATGTGCACCTTGTCCACGCCGAGCGCGTCCAGGAAGGGCGCCACCGTGCCGAAGGCGGTGACCATCGGGTGGCCGCCGAAGTCGTCGCTGACCCCGAAGCCGGGGAATTCCAGGATCAGGCAGCGGAACCGCTCGGCGAAGGCGGGCAGCACGCCGCGGAAGTTGCGCCAGCCGGTGACACCGGGGCCGGAGCCGTGCAGGAACAGCAGCGCCGGCCCCGAATGGGATCCGCCGGTGTCGTAGTAGCGCAAAGCGCCCTTGTCAGTGCTGATTTCGCGCAGGTCGTGCGCCGCGACGCTCGTCGGTTCCGAAGTGTCTGCCACGGATGTCACCCTGCCATGCCGCGGCGGCGAGGATGGACGGGGTTCCGCTGACCGGGCAGATCAGACCGGGCAGATCAGGCCGGCTCGCCGCAACTCAGCAGCTCTTTGAGCGCGGCGGGAAACGCATCGGCGAGGTCCCAAAGGTCCGGAACCAGGTCCGGGCAGGAGATGATGCCGATGCCCAGCCGGCCGTTGAGCGACATCACCGTGATGTTCAGCGCGGCGCCGGCGATGATCGGGCCGAGCGGATACATCGCGTCGAGGCGGCACCCCAGGAAGTAGAGCTGTTCTTGCGGGCCGGCGACGTTCGACAGCACCAGGTTGTGCGGCGGGTTCTCGGGCAGGGGGAGTCGCGGCAGCAGCCGTCGGGCCGCACCGAACAGGGTCTGCCCGGCCACTTGCGTCCAGTCGTGCAGCAGCGTCGGGCCCAGCGCCGCGGAGTGGTCCTTCGCCGCGGCGTTTCCCTCGGCGATGCTCGCCAGCCGTTGTACGGGGTCGTCGACGTGGGTTTCGAGGCGGCAGAGCATCCAGGTCATCTGGTTGCGGCCCGTGCGGGTGGACTTGCCGCGCACCGACACCGGCACGCTCGCGACCAGGGGGACGTCGGACAGCGCGTCGCGGTCTTGGAAGTACTGCCGTAGCGCCCCGGCGCACAGCGCCGTCACGACGTCGTTGACGGTGACCCCGAACCGGTTTTTGACGGTTTTGACGTCCTCGAGGTCCACGTTGGTCAGCGCCACGTTGCGGCGCCGGGTGAACGAGCCGTTGAACGCGGTCGGCGGCGCCGCGAACGGGGCCGCCATCGTCTGGCCGCCGCCGCGGGCGCGCAGCACCGTCTCCGCCACGGTCAGCGCCGTGGCCGGCAGGACTCGGGCCAGCCGCCACGGCCGCAACGCCGCCCCGATCAGCCCGCTCGCGGCGATCTGTAGTGGATTCGCCGCGCCGGCGCGCTCGGCCGGTTCCGGCGGCGGGGCGTCGGGCACGTCGCTGCACAACTGCGAGAGCAGGTGGGCGCCGCCCACGCCGTCGACCACCGCGTGGTGGACCTTGAGGACGACGGACAGTGCGTCCGTGCCGTGCAGGCCTTCGATCACCCACATCTCCCACAGCGGCCGGTCGCGATCGAGCGGCAGGCCGGCGATGTGGCCGCAGATGTCCGCTAATTCTTTCGGGCCTCCCGGCGACGGCAGGGCCACGCGGTGCAGGTGGCGAGCCGTGTCGAACCGGTCGTCGTCGACCCACACGGGGTGGTCGAGGTTCAGTTGGTTGTCGGCCAGCTTGAGGCGGAATTCGGGCACCGCATCAAGCCGCTCGCGCAGCGCCGCACTGAAGCGATCAAAGGTGTAGCCGCCGGGCATCGTCGACGGGTCCAACTCCAGCACGCAGCAAACATTCAAAGGCTGCGTCGGCGATTCCAGGTGCAGAAAGAACGCGTCCAATCCGCTGAGTCGTTGCATCGTTGCTCGTCTCGGTTGTGCGGCCATGACCGCTGGTCACCTGACCCACGGTCATTCCCGGAGCTCCGCAAGCGCGCTCAATCGGGAGACCGCAATCTTTTGGTGTGTGACTTCTAGCTGTAGCCGTTGAGGGGCTTGGGGCAAACATTTCGTCAAGACATTTAACGAAATCGCCACCGCGGGCGCCCGGCGCGCCGACGGGCGTGGAGATTATGCGCTGGTCGACTGGCGGGCGGTGAGCAGGTGGTCGACGGAGTAGCGGTTGTGCCCGCGGAACGCAATCACGCCGACGAGAAAGAGCGCGTGCACGAGTTGGTCGCCGATCACGTTGAAGTGCTCGATCGACGTGGCGCCCAGGACCAGACCGACCATCACCAGTGCGCCGGCGATGGCGGCCGTCCGGGTCAGCACACCGGCCAGCAACAGCGCTCCGATGGTCAGCTCCGCGAACGGCAGCGCGTAACCGCATCCCGAGACCGCGACGGCGGGCAGCATCGACTTCGTGAACTCACTCATCAGCTGGGCGTGAAACGCGCCCAGCTTCGGCAACCGGACCAGGCCGTGGCCGAACAGGCTGGCCCCGATGGTCAGCCGAACCAGCAGGTAGGCCACGGCCCGGTCGGTGTCGGATGTCCCCATGGTCGATCCTTTCTCGGTGGTCGTGGCGCGGAAACGTCACGCGAACAACAGGTTTCGCGGGGCCAGCGATCGCGGTGCCGCTAGGGCCGGCGGGCCATTGCGGAGTCGGGAGCCGCCCAGTCGGTCGAGACCTTGCGGTGCTTGATCAGCCAGGCGCCACCGTCGGGAACCAGGATGTCGCGGTACCGGCCGTAGTGGTCCAGGCCGATGTGGGTGACCACGGTGAAGTAGCAGTCGACCCGGGCGCGGTCGGGTGTCACCTCGGTGAACAACACGTTTGCGACGTTATGGCGCACAATCGGTTTGACGTCGGTGTCGACGGCGATCCGGCCCGTGACGCCGCCCAGGAAGGCCGCGATGTCCGACCGCCCGTGCAGTGGCTCGAAACCCCGGATCTCGAGGACGCCGTCGGCGCAGAACGTCGCCGCCAGGTCGTCGAGGCGGCCGGCGTCGCCGGACCAGTTGTAGCGCGCCAGGGTATCCCGAATCCGCTCGCGGGCGACCAGTTCCCACATCTGCACCGTCACGACTCCTCGCCCCGCCGACCCTTCTGGGTCAACAGCGTAGGCGTATTGCACGGTCTGGCCGAAGTTTCGAGAATCCGCCCGTTGGGCAATAAGGGAGTCGATTGCACGACACGGGCGCGTGCACGCCATGGAGGGAGAACGCATGTCGGACAAGAGTGGTCCCGCGGAGGCCGTCGAGGGCATCGTCGAGGGCATCAAGGGCAAGGTCAAGGAAGTCGTCGGCGCGGTCGCCGGCCGTGACGACCTGAGGCGCGAGGGCCAGGCCCAGCAGGACAAGGCCGACGCGCAGCGTGAGGCGGCCCAGAAAGAGGCCGAGGCCGAGAGCGCCCGCAAGGCCGCCGATATCAACGAGGCTCGGCAAAAAGCCGAACAGTAGCGACGTCTGAGGGTGGCCCGGTCACAGGCGTGGCCGGGCCGCCGCGTGTGAGCAGCCGATTGGGAATGAAATTCCGCGACTGGCTGTATAACCACGCATGAAGCTCAACGATGCCGCGCGCGGCCTCATCGGCAAGGGCGCCGATGCGACCCTGGTCACGATCAATCCGGATGGCAGCCCCCAGGTGAGCGTGGTCTGGGTGGCGCTGCGGTCGACACCGGACGGTGACGAACTCGTCAGCGCCCACCTTTCGGAACACAAGAAGGTCCGCAACGTGCGCAGGGATCCCCGGGTGGCCGTGACGATCGTGTCGCTGGACGCTGCGGGGCAGGGGATGCGGCCCTACCTGTCCATCGCGGGCACCGCCCGGATCACCGAGGGCGGCGCCCCCGAACTGCTGACGGAGCTCAACCCGGTGCTGGGTGATCCGAACGCGAAGTTTCCGCCGGACAACGCGCCGCCCGGCTACCTCACCCACATCCGCATCGACAGGGTCGGTGGCATCGGGCCCTGGACGGCCTGACGCCGCACTTCTCCACTTCCGCTACCCGCGGTAGCGGAATACAGTGGGTGGATGAAACCCGGCGAGGACGGTACCCACCTGCGCACGTGTCCGTTGTGTGAAGCCATGTGCGGCTTGGCGATTGACGTCAAGGACGGCCACGTCACCGGCATTCGCGGCAACCGTGACGACGTGTGGAGCCGCGGGCATCTGTGCCCGAAGGGCACCTCGCTTGCGGCGCTGCACGACGATCCGGACCGCATCCGCGCGCCGATGATCAAGGTCGACGGCCAGTGGCGGGAAGTCAGCTGGGACGCGGCGTTTCGCCGTTGCACCGAGTTGCTGACCCCGGTGATCGAGAAGTACGGCATCGGCGCGGTGACCGCCTACACCGGCAACCCGCTGGCGCACTCGTTCTCGCTGGCCCGCTATGCCGGCGTGCTGATGGGGATGTCGGGCATGCCGGTCACCTATTCGCCGGGGACGGTCGACCAATGGCCGAAGAACCTGTCGTCGCATCTGATGTACGGGCTGTGGTGGAACTTCCCGGTGCCCGACATCGAACGCACCGACCTGCTGGTGATCATGGGCGCCAACCCGGCGGCATCGCAGGGTTCACTGTTGGCCGCACCCAACGTGATGGGCCTGATCGACGGGATTCGCAAGCGCGGCAAGGTGATTGTGATCGACCCCGTGCGCACCCTGACCGCCGCGCGCGCCGACGAGTGGCTGCCCATCGTGCCCGGAACCGACGCGGCGCTGTTGTTGGCCGTCGCGCACACGCTCTTCGACGAGGGGCTGATCAATCCCGGTCCCCATGTCGACGGTGTCGACACCATGCGGGCGGCCGCGGCGGAGTGGCCGCCGGAGCGGG
>NZ_LZLU01000147.1:0-4594 GCF_001673415.1 Mycobacterium sp. 1165196.3
GGCGCAGGGCCGCCATATTCACCGCGTAGGACAGGGTCTTGGCGCCGGCCAGCAGCCACGGCATCGCGTCGACGCCGGTGGCGGGCAGCCCGCGATCGAGCGTGATCGCCGCCAGCCCGCCCCGCCGGACCGCCGTCACGCGGTCGGGGACGGCGTTGACCATGACGTAGGCCGTCGGCGCCGACCCGCCCTCGCGGCCCCGGCTGTAGATCAACCGCATCGCGCCCTCTTCGGCGTTGTCCGCGCACCACTGCCGGGTGGCCGCCTCGATCGCGCTTCGCCACCGCGGCAGATCGGGTGCGGGCAGATCGGTCAACGCGGCGGACTGGGTCAGCCGCTGCAGATGCGGCTCGATCAGGCAGGCCCTGCCGTCGCGGACCAACAGCGTCTCGAAGACACCGTCACCGCGGACCGCCGCCAGGTCGTCGGCGTGCAGCAGCGGCGCGTCGGGCGAACGTATTTCGCCGTCCAGCGTGACGATCACACCCGTCTGGCCCGCCATGGTCGAAAGCCTATCCAATGTGGCCGAAGGGGCCCGCGCCGCGACCGCGTCCACGTGGGACCTCGCGAACGTGAAGCTAGCCGCACATTCGGCTCCGAGTGTGAAGCCAGCTTCACACTCGTTGGGGGCGCCCGGCGGGTCCGTAGAGTTGACTCGTGACCCACCCCGTCCCCGCACCCGAAACCGGACCCGACGCCGGTGCCGTCTGGCATTACGGCGATCCGCTGGGCGAGCAGCGTGCGGCCGACACCGACGCGATAGTGGTGGACCGCTCGCACCGCGGCGTGCTCACCTTGACCGGCAAGGACCGGCAAACCTGGTTGCACAGCATTTCGACGCAATTCGTCAGCGACCTCCCCGACGGCGCCAGTACGCAGAATCTCAGCCTCGACGGGCAGGGCCGCGTCGAGGACCACTGGATTCAGACCGAGCTGGGCGGCACCACCTACCTCGACACCGAACCGTGGCGGGCCGAGCCGTTGCTGGGATACCTGCGCAAGATGGTGTTCTGGTCGGAGGTCACCCCGGCCGGTGCGGAGCTGGCCGTGCTGTCGCTGCTCGGCCCGAAACTTGCCGACCGAGCGATTCTCGACGCGATCGGGGTGGATGCGCTGCCCGCCGAGCTGACGGCAGTCCCCACCGGCGACGGCTTCGTGCGTCGGATGCCGGGCAGCCCCGCCGGCCGGCTCGAGCTTGACCTGCTGATTCCGCGCGCCGCGGTCGACGAGTGGCGCAAGCGCCTGACGCAGGCCGGAGTGCGACCCGCCGGGGTGTGGGCCTACGAAGCCCACCGGGTGGCGGGCCTGCGGCCCCGTCTCGGCGTCGACACCGATGAGCGCACGATTCCGCACGAGGTGGGGTGGATCGGTGGCCCCGGTTCGGGGGCCGTCCACCTGGACAAGGGCTGTTACCGCGGGCAGGAGACGGTCGCGCGGGTGCACAACCTGGGCAGGCCGCCGCGGATGCTGGTGCTGCTGCACCTCGACGGCTCGGTCGACCGGCCGTCGACCGGTGACCCGGTGCTGGCCGGCGGCCGCACCGTCGGCCGTCTCGGCACGGTGGTCGACCACGTGGATCTCGGTCCGATAGCGCTGGCGCTGCTCAAGCGCGGGCTGCCCGCCGAGACGGAATTGGCGACCGGACCGGACGCCTCGGTCGCCGCGGTGATCGACGCCGATTCGCTGCCCGCAACCGAACAAATCGGCGCGGGGCGGCTAGCTGTTGAACGGTTGCGGGGCGGTGCGGGATAATGAACGGTAACGTCCGCCACAGCAAGTAGGGGGCGCCAACGCCCGGTGGCGGGGCACGGTAAACTGTTGGCAGGACAATACGACACCAGGAGATCGGAGCCGCCTACTCGTTAGGCCGCTCCGTTATTGCGCGAGGGGGTTCCCCCATGGGCCGCGGCCGGGCTAAGGCAAAGCAGACCAAGGTTGCTCGAGAACTCAAATACAGTTCTCCACAGACCGACTTCCAGCGGCTTCAGCAAGAGCTGTCCGGATCGGGTTCGGACGACTCCAGTGACCTGGACAGCGACGGATCCGACGAATCCTGGGACGACCAGGACAGCTGGCGTCGCTAAGACCAACGCCCCGGCGCCGATGCGTAGTGCACCGGCGCCGCGTTAGTTCTGCCGGAGCACAAGCTTTCTAAAACCTCGGGTGCAGACCGACCATCTTGGCCCGTGGGCCTTCTTTTCCGCCTTTGCCCACGGTGCCCAGCACCCAGCAGTCCAGGTGCCGGGCGGTCAGGATGGCCAGGGCCCGGTCGGTGTCCTCGGGGGCCACGATGGCGATCATGCCGACGCCCATGTTGAACGTCTTTTCCATCTCCTCGCGGGTCACCCGCCCGCGCTGGGCGATCATGGCGAAGACAGGGGCGGGCGTCCAGGTCCCGCGATCCATCTCGGCGACCAGGCCGTGCGGGATGACGCGTTGCAGGTTGCCGGCCAGCCCACCGCCGGTGACGTGGCAGAAGGTGCGCACGTGGGTTTCGGCCGCGAGCGCCAGGCAGTCCTTGGCATAGATGCGGGTGGGTTCGAGCAGCTCTTCACCGAGCGTGCGGCCGAACTCCTCCACATATCCCTCGAGGTTCATCCGGTCGATCTCGAGCAACACGGTGCGCGCCAACGAATATCCGTTGGAATGCAGACCCGACGAACCCATCGCGATGATGACGTCGCCCGGTTTGACCCGGTCGGGCCCCAGCACGTCGTCGGCCTCGACGACACCGATGCCGGTGGCCGAGATGTCGTAGTGGTCCGGTTCCATCAGGCCGGGGTGTTCGGCCGTCTCGCCGCCCAGCAGCGCACAGCCGGCCCGCACACATCCCTCGGCGATGCCACTGACGATGGCGCTCAACCGTTCCGGCACCGTCCGGCCCACCGCGATGTAATCCTGCAGGAACAGCGGCTCGGCGCCGCACACTACGAGGTCGTCGACCACCATGGCCACCAGGTCCAGCCCGACGGTGTCGTGCTTGTCCATCGCCTGGGCCACCGCCAGCTTGGTGCCGACGCCGTCGGTGGAGGCCGCCAGCAGCGGCTCGCGATAATCGCCACGTAGCGCGAACAGGCCGGCGAATCCGCCCAAGCCGCCCCGGACCTCGGGTCGCGTGGCTTTCGTCGCCAGCGGCTTGAACAATTCGACGGCGCGGTCGCCGGCTTCAATGTCCACCCCGGCCGACGCGTAGGTGATGCCCTGACTGCCTTGGTGGCGTCCTGGACTCTTTCCGGGATCCGTCATCGCGATAAAGGCTACCGGGCGGCGCCGACGGCCGGTATCAAACGTCGGTGAAGGAGCGCAACCGAGTTCCTCAGTGCACGACCGGCACTTCGTCGGGCGCGAGTTCCTCGAGCCCGGCGCCGCGGGCGGCGTTGGCGAGCATGTGCTCGATGACGTTCTTGCCCAACGCCGTTTCCCCGGGCAGTTCGATCGGGTACTGGCCGTCGAAGCAGGCGGTGCACAGCCGCGAGGCCGGCTGCTCGGAGGCCGCCACCAATCCGCGCAGCGAGATGTAGCCCAGCGAGTCGGCGCCGATGGCATGCCGCACCGCCTCGAGCATCTCCTTCTTGTCCTCGACCGCATTGGCGATCAGCTCCGCCGGTGACGGGAAGTCGATACCGTAGAAACAGGGCCATTTGACCGGGGGTGAGGCGATCCGCACGTGCACTTCGACGGCGCCGGCCTCGCGCAGCATCCGCAACAGGGCGCGCTGCGTGTTGCCGCGCACGATCGAGTCGTCGACGACGATGAGTCGCTTACCCCGGATCACCTCGCGAAGGGGGTTGAGCTTCAGCCGGATACCGAGCTGGCGGATGGTCTGCGACGGTTGGATGAAGGTGCGCCCGACGTAGGCGTTCTTCATCAGCCCCTGGCCGTAGGGGATGCCCGACTCCTGGGCGTATCCAACGGCGGCGGGCGTGCCCGACTCGGGGACGCCGATCACCAGGTCGGCCTCCACGGGACGTTCGCGGGCCAGCCGGCGGCCGATCTCCACCCGGGTCGCGTGGACGGACCGTCCGGCGATCGTGCTGTCCGGTCGCGCCAGGTAGACGTATTCGAAGACGCAGCCCTTGGGGGTGGGGTTGGCGAAACGCGTGGAGCGGACGCCGTCGGCGTCGATCGCCAGCAGTTCGCCCGGTTCGATGTCGCGGACGAACGAGGCGCCGACGATGTCGAGCGCCGCCGTTTCGGAGGCCACCACCCAGCCGCGGTCCAGCCGTCCCAGCGAAAGTGGCCGCACCCCATGGGGATCGCGACAGGCGTACAGCGTGTTCTCGTCCATGAAGGTCAGGCAGAACGCGCCGCGCACGGTCGGCAGCAGGTCCAGCGCCGCCTGCTCCAGGGTGGCGTCCGCCGCGCCGTGGGCCAGCAGCGCGCCCAGAATGTCGGAGTCGGTCGTCGCCGGTGCGGGGGCGCGTTTGGCGATCAGCCCCTCGTCGCGGGCGCGCGCGGCGAGCTCGGCGGTGTTGACCAGGTTGCCGTTGTGTCCCAGCGCCACCCCGGTGCCGGCCGCGGTGTTGCGGAACACGGGCTGGGCGTTCTCCCAGGTGGTGTCGCCGGTGGTTGAGTAGCGGCAGTGCCCGATGGC
>NZ_LZLU01000148.1:0-15810 GCF_001673415.1 Mycobacterium sp. 1165196.3
GCGCAGCGCGCCGATCCGGTGGCTGGCGGCAACGGCACGCACCCCGCTGGATTGCCCGGCCACGTCGGCCACCACGTCGGCGATGACCTCATCGGCCGACGGGTGCGCTGAGTACTCGAGTCGCACCACCCGCCGTCCGCCGTCGTGGTCGCGGATCACGCCGACGAACCCGACGATGGCGCCGGCGGATTGATGGCCCACCAACTCTTCGTGCTCGGCCAGCGAGATCGGGTGCTCGGTCATGGCAGCGCGCACGACGAGCGTCATCGCTGGTGATCTTTACCGGCGAGTTGGTCGAGCGCGTGATCCAGCACATCGGCGAGCACGCCCAGGCCGTCGCGCACGCCGCCGGGCGAACCCGGCAGGTTGACGATCAGGGTCTGACCGGCGACGCCGCACACGCCGCGCGACAGCACCGACGTCGGCACCTTGGGCAGGCCCGACTGGCGGATCACTTCGGCCAGGCCCGGGATCAGGTAGTCGACGACGGCCACGGTCTGGTCCGGTGTGCTGTCGCTGGGTGAGATGCCGGTGCCACCGGAGGTGATGATGACGTCGACCTCGGCGTCGATCGCCGTGCGCAGTGCGTCGCCGACCGGCGGCCCGTCGGCGACGACTTCGGGCTGCGCGGCCGAAAAGCCCCGCTCGGCCAGCCATTCGGCGATGATCGGGCCGCATCGGTCGTCGTACACTCCCGACGACGCGCGGGTCGAGGCGATGATGACGCGGGCTGAACGGGTGCTCATGGGCGCGCCCACCTTCCGGTTTTGCCGCCTTCCTTGCGCAGCACTCGAATGTCGTCGATCCGTGCGGCCGGGTCCACCGCCTTGATCATGTCGTAGAGCGTCAGGCCCGCGACGCTGACGGCCGTGAGCGCTTCCATCTCCACCCCCGTGCGGTCGGTGCTTCGCACCGTTGCGTTGATCTCGATCTCAGACTCGCCGACCGTGAAGTCGATGTCGACCCCCGTGAGGGCGAGCTGATGACACAGCGGGACGAGGTCGCTGGTGCGCTTGGCGGCCTGGATGCCGGCCACCCGGGCGGTGGCCAGCGCATCGCCCTTGGGCAGGCCGCCGGTCGAGATCAGCGCCACCACGTGCGCCGAGGTGCGCAGGACGCCCGCGGCGACCGCGGTCCGCTTGGTGGCCACCTTCTCGCTGACGTCGACCATGTGCGCCGCGCCGTGGTCATCCAGATGTGACAGCGCGCCCGAGCCGGGCTCATTCGACGCCCAGTTCGCCGAGGCTTGGGAGGCCTCAGAGGCCCTGGCCATCTGGCGACCTACCGATTGACGACGGTGACCGGGTGCAGGTAGGGCAGATCGGTGGAGGGCAGCGGAAACACCAGCTCGCCGAAGGGGGACAGCGCACCCGTGCGATCGGTCACGAGTTCACTGACCGCGTGGTCGTCGGGGTCCGTCGTCGGCCAGCCGTTGTCGACGTACTTGGTCTTGCGGGCTTTGCCCTCAGCAGTGTCAGCCACGAGGTCCATTCTTACAGGTGGCCGAACCGCATGTGGCGCAAGACCGGAGTTCGAGACGCGTTGCGGTGCGCGCCGGTGTTCACCACGCTGGTGAGTCGCCGGGTTGTCGAGGTCTGCTGGGTGGCCGCGACCTGCTTTACGCTGGTCAGCAATGACCGACAACACCCCGGATATCCCGCTGGGGTCGTGGCTGGCCGAGTTATCCGATGAGCAGCTGATCCGACTGTTGGAATTGCGGCCGGACCTCGCCCAGCCCCCACCCGGCAGCATCGCCGCGCTGGCCGCCCGCGCCCAGGCCCGCCAGTCGATCAAGGCCGGCACCGACGACCTGGACTTTTTGCGGCTGGCCGTGCTCGACGCGTTGCTGGTGCTGCAGGCCGACGCCGAGCCGGTGCCCACGCCCAAGCTGCTGGCGCTGATCGGTGACCGCGCCCCCGAGACCGACGTGCTGGATGCCGTCGACGACCTGCGGCAACGCGCCCTGGTGTGGGGCGAGGCCGCGCTGCGGGTGGCCGCCGACGCCGCGACGGGCATGCCGTGGCATCCGGGCCAGGTCATCCTCGAGGACACCTCGCGTAGCGCCGAACAGATCGCCGCCCTGATCGACGACCTCACCGAGGCACAACTCGACGTGCTGGAGAAACTTCTCGAAGGCTCGCCGATGGGACGCACGCGCGACGCCGCGCCCGGCGCGGCCACCGACCGGCCGGTGCCCCAGCTGCTGGCCATGGGCCTGCTGCGGCGCATCGATGCCGAGACGGTGATCTTGCCCCGCCACGTCGGACAGGTGCTGCGCGGCGAGCAGCCCGGTCCCATGCAACTGACCGCCCCCGACCCGGTGGTGTCGACCACCACGCCCGACGACGCCGACGCCGCGGCGGCCGGGGCCGTCATCGACTTGCTGCGCGAGGTCGACGTCCTGCTCGAAACCCTCTCCGCCGCGCCGGTTTCCGAGCTGCGCAGCGGCGGCCTGGGAATCCGCGAGGTCAAACGGCTGAGCAAGGTGACCGGCATCGACGAGCAGCGGCTGGGTTTGCTCCTCGAAGTCACGGCCGCGGCCGGATTGATCGCCAGCGGCATGCCCGACCCCGAACCGGTCACCGGCGAGGCGCCGTACTGGGCGCCGACGATCGTCACCGACCGCTACGCCGCGCTGTCGGTAGCCGAGCGCTGGCAGCTGTTGGCCGGCAGCTGGCTGGATCTGCCCGGCCGGCCGGCGCTGATCGGCAGCCGCGGCCCCGACGCCAAGCCCTACGGGGCCCTGACCGACGGCCTGTACTCCACGGCCGCGCCGCTGGACCGCCGGCTGTTGCTGGGCATGCTGTCCGAGCTGCCCCCCGGCGCCGGCGTCGACGCGGCGGCGGCGTCGGCGGCGCTGATCTGGCGGCGTCCGCGCTGGGCGAAACGGTTGCAGCCCGGGCCAGTCGGGGACCTGCTCGCCGAGAGCAACGCCCTGGGCCTGGTGGGCCGCGGCGCCATCAGCACGCCCGGCCGCGCGCTGCTGGACGACGACGGCGATCCGCAGGTCGCCATCGAGGCGATGAACCGGGCGTTACCCAAACCGGTCGATCACTTCCTGGTGCAAGCGGATCTGACCGTGGTGGTGCCCGGGCCGCTGGAACGCGACCTGGCCGAGCAACTCGCCGTCGTGGCGACCGTCGAATCCGCCGGCACCGCGATGGTCTACCGCGTCAGCGAGCAGTCGATCCGGCACGCGCTCGATGTCGGCAAGACGCGCGACTGGATGCATTCGCTGTTCGCCAAGCATTCCAAAACGCCGGTGCCTCAAGGCCTCACCTACTTGATCGATGACGTGGCGCGCCGGCACGGGCAACTGCGGATCGGCATGGCCGCGTCGTTCGTGCGCTGCGAGGACCCCGCGCTGCTGGCCCAGGCCGTGGCCGCGCCGGCGACCGAAGAGGTGCAGCTGCGGGCCCTGGCGCCGACGGTCGCGGTGTCGCCCGCGCCGATCGGCGAGGTCCTCACCGCGTTACGCGCCGCGGGGTTCGCCCCGGCGGCCGAGGATTCCTCCGGCGCCATCGTCGACGTCCGTCCCCGCGGCGCCCGGGTGTCCACCCCGCAGCAGCGCCGGCCCTACCGTCCGGCCCGGCGCCCCAACACCGAAAGCCTCAACGCGGTGGTGGCGGTGCTGCGCAAGGTGACCGCCGCACCGTTCGGCAACATCCGCGTCGACCCGGCGGTCACCATGACGCAGTTACAGCGCGCCGCCAGGGAACAAGACACCCTGGTGATCGGTTATCTGGATGCGGCGGGGGTGGCCACCCAGCGCGTCGTGTCGCCCATCACCATCAAGGGTGGCCAGCTGGTGGCGTTCGACTCCGCGTCCGGTCGGCTGCGTGACTTCGCCATCCACCGCATCACCTCGGTGGTGTCGGCCACCGGCCGATAATGGTGAGCATGCCCGCCGACGTCAAACAGATCGAAAGGAGTGGCGCTGACTATGTCTGACGGACCGTTGATCGTGCAGTCCGACAAGACGGTGCTGCTCGAGGTGGATCACGAGCAGGCCGGCGCGGCGCGCGCCGCCATCGCGCCCTTCGCCGAGCTGGAGCGCGCACCCGAACACGTCCACACCTACCGCATCACGCCGCTGGCGCTGTGGAACGCCCGCGCCGCCGGCCACGACGCCGAGCAGGTGGTCGACGCCCTGGTCAGCTTCTCGCGCTACGCGGTGCCCCAACCGCTGCTGGTCGACATCGTCGACACGATGGCCCGCTACGGCCGCCTGCAGCTGGTGAAGAACCCCGCGCACGGTTTGACGCTGGTGAGTCTGGATCGCGCGGTGCTCGAAGAAGTGCTGCGCAACAAGAAGATTGCCCCGATGCTCGGCGCCCGGATCGACGACGACACCGTCATCGTGCACCCCAGCGAGCGCGGTCGGGTCAAGCAGATGCTGCTCAAGATCGGTTGGCCCGCCGAGGATCTCGCGGGCTACGTCGACGGCGAAGCGCACCCGATCAGCCTGGCCGAGGACGACTGGCAGCTGCGCGACTACCAGCAGATGGCCACCGACTCCTTCTGGTCCGGCGGATCGGGCGTGGTGGTGCTACCCTGCGGCGCCGGCAAGACTCTGGTGGGCGCGGCCGCCATGGCGAAAGCCGGTGCGACGACGCTGATTCTGGTCACCAACATCGTCGCGGCGCGGCAATGGAAACGCGAGCTGATCGCCCGCACGTCGCTCACCGAGGACGAGATCGGCGAGTATTCCGGCGAGCGCAAGGAGATCCGGCCGGTCACCATCTCGACGTATCAGATGATCACTCGCCGCACCAAGGGCGAGTACCGGCACCTCGAGCTCTTCGACAGCCGCGACTGGGGGCTGATCATCTACGACGAGGTCCACCTGCTGCCGGCGCCGGTGTTCCGGATGACCGCCGACCTGCAGTCCAAGCGGCGCCTCGGCTTGACCGCCACGCTGGTCCGCGAGGACGGCCGCGAGGGCGATGTGTTCTCCCTGATCGGCCCGAAACGCTACGACGCGCCGTGGAAGGACATTGAGGCGCAGGGGTGGATCGCGCCCGCCGAGTGCGTCGAGGTGCGGGTCACCATGACCGATAACGAGCGGATGCTCTACGCGACCGCCGAACCCGAAGAGCGGTACAAGCTGTGCTCGACGGTGCACACCAAAATCGCTGTGGTCAAATCGATTTTGGCAAAACATCCCGGCGAGCAGACCCTGGTGATCGGCGCCTACCTCGATCAGCTCGACGAACTCGGCGCGGAGCTCAACGCCCCGGTGATCCAGGGGTCCACCCGCACCAAGGAACGCGAAGAGCTGTTCGACGCCTTCCGCCGCGGCGAGTTGTCGACCCTGGTGGTGTCCAAAGTCGCCAACTTCTCCATCGACCTGCCGGAAGCGTCTGTGGCAGTGCAGGTTTCGGGTACGTTCGGCTCACGCCAGGAGGAGGCGCAGCGGCTGGGCCGGCTGCTGCGGCCCAAGTCCGACGGCGGCGGCGCGATCTTCTATTCGGTGGTGGCGCGCGACAGCCTGGATGCCGAGTACGCCGCGCACCGGCAGCGCTTCCTGGCCGAACAGGGTTACGGCTACATCATCCGCGACGCGGACGACCTGTTGGGCCCGGCGATTTAGCCTGGGGCCCAGGCTTTTCAGCGCGACAGGATGGTCGCCGACGCGGTGCCGGGTGCGCCGTACACCTGGGCCAGGCCGACGCGCGGGTCGCCGGGCACCTGGCGCTCGCCCGCCTCGCCGCGCAACTGCCGCACCAGTTCGTGCATCTGCCGCAGGCCCGACGCGCCGATCGGCTCGCCGTTGGCGATCAGCCCGCCGTCGGTGTTGACCGGCATCGAGCCGTGGATCTCGGTGGCGCCGTCGGCCAGCAGCTTCTCCTGTTCGCCGTCGGCGCACAGACCGGTCTCGGCCATGTGGATGACCTCGGCGCCGGCGTCGGTGTCCTGCAACTGCGCGACGTCGACGTCCTCCGGGCCGATGCCGGCCGCCTCGTAGGCGGCCTTGGCGGCATAGACCGTCGGCGACGCGTCCTCGTCCAGCGGCGCCGACGTGGCGTGCACCTCGTAGGCACCGAAGCGCCGGGTCCGAATCTCACAGGCGCGCACATAGACTGGCTTGTCGGTGAACTTCTCGGCCATGTCGGCGCGGCACATGATGACCGCGGCCGCGCCCTCGTCGGGAGCGCAGAACATGTACTGCGTCAGCGGGTAGTTCAGCGCCGGCGAGGCGAGGATTTCCTCGACGGAAATCTCCTTGCGCCGGAACGCATTCGGGTTCAGCGCACCATTGCGGAAGTTCTTGTTGGCCACCCGCGCCAGCGTCTCCTGCGAGATGTTGTGGTCGTGGATGTACTTGTTGGCCTTCATCCCGAAGAACTTGGTGGTGACGAACTGGCCGTTGTTGGCGTACCACTGGGGCAGCGCCAGCTTGGCGGGGTCGTCCGTGAAGGCGCCGCGCGGGTGCTTGTCGAGCCCGATGGCGATGCCGATGTCGTACTTGCCCAGCCGGATCGTGTCGGCGGTCTGCTGAATGGCGCTGGCCGCGGTGGCGCAGGCGTTGAACACGTTGGTGAACGTGATGCCGGTCAGCCCGACCAGCCGGGTCACCGCGTCGGGATTGGAGACTTCGTAGCTGCCGCCGAAGCCGAACTGGATGTCCTTCCAGTCCACGCCGGCGTCTTTGAGCGCGAGCTGCACGGCCTCGGCGCCCATCTGCATCGCGGTCTTGTCGAACCTGCCGAACGGGTGCAGGCCCACGCCGATGATGGCGACATCGTTGGTCATCTCAGACTCCTCTGGATTCGACGGTGGCGACCCGCTTCGCCCGGCTGCGCCGCGCTCACGATCACCACGGGCGGACGGTGGCGACCCGTTTCGCCCGGCTGCGCCGCGCTCACAATCGCCACGGGCGGACGGTGGCGACCCGTTTCGCCCGGCTGCGCCGCGCTCACAATCGCCACTCAGACCGGCTGGAAGGCGAACGTGATGATTTCGGCGCCCTCGTCGTCGGTGGCGAACGGCACCATGGTCAGTTCGACCTCCTGGCCGAACTGCAGCTTGGCCGGGTCGTTCTCGGTGAGCCGCCCTTCGACGCGGATGACGTCACCGAGCTGAACCAATCCCACGCCGAACGGCACGAAGTCCTTGCCCGTCGGGCCGGCATAGGGGGCGCCGGGCGGGAAGCCCTGGGTGGTCCATGCCACCAGCGTCCCGCGTCGGGGCAACAGCACCTCGGACATCTCGCCGGCGCTGCAGCGCGGGCACCACTGCTGCACCGGAAAGGTGGTCGCCTCGCAGCTGCCGCATCGGCTGCCGATCAGCTGTGGGCTCTCATCGGGCCAGGTAGAGATCTCAGGGGCGAGTGCCTTCTGCATCGAGGGATCCTCCACAATCCGCCAACAGAATATTGCTCACTGAACCGTATAACAGCTTTCCGAAAAGTGGAAACCGCATTCTCATCCTTGTGCGGGCGCCCGCGCCAGGGGCGGGCGGGCGCGCAGCGATATGTTGGGCGCATGACGGTCACGGTGATACTGGAGCTCAGGTTCAAGCCCGACGAGGTCGCAGCGGGGCGCGAGCTGATGGGCCGGGCGCTGCAGGACACCCGGGCGTTCGACGGGAACGTGCGCACGGACGTTCTTGTCGACGAGGACGACGAAGCGCACTGGCTCATCTACGAGACCTGGGAGACCGTCGAGCACGACGAGGCCTACCGCGCCTTTCGCGCCGGCGAAGGCAAGCTGACGCAGCTTCCCCCGCTGCTGGCCGCGCCGCCGGCCAAGACCAGGTACCTCACCAGCGACGTCTAGCGCTAGCCACGCCACCGGCTCACCCGGCCCGCCATGGCCGCGAACAGCGGGTCGGGCAGCAATAGAAGCGCCCGATTTCGGGCGCTCTCCAGGACGGCGCTGCCCGGCGCGGTGAATCGGGAGCCCGCCTTGGACGCGCCGTACACAGCGAGCATGCGCAGCCATCGCCGAGACAGCCCGGGCACGCCGTGGCGGGCCAGCGTTATCGCATCTTCCATGGCCAGCGCTGCCCCCTGGCCGAAGGTCGGCCTCATGCAGTGCGCGGCGTCACCGATCAGCACGACGTTGCCGCGGGCGAGTCGACGGGGTGGTCGCGCTTCGAAGATTTCCGGAGTGATCATCTCGCCGGCCGTCGCGGCGTCGATCAGGGCCGGCAAGGGGTCCGGCCAGTCGCGAAACGACCGCAAGTCCGGGTGCTGGCTCCGGGTGCCGCCGTAGACGTAGGTGCGGCCGTCGGCCAATGGCAAGATGCCGAAATCGGCTGTGCGGCCCCAAATCGGACCGAAACCAGTAGCGAGCTCACGGTCGGCTATCCAGGCCCAGCCGGTGACGCCGGTCGAGCGCGGCGGCGGCGCGTCCGCAAACAGCAGCTTCCTCGTGACGCTGCGCAGTCCGTCCGCGCCGATCACCAGATCGAACCGGTCCGCCTTGCCGTCGACGACAACCGAGCCATCGGCAGCGACCGCGGTGACGTTGGCCGCATACCGCACACAGTGCGAGGGCAGCGCGGCCGCCAACCAGGCAATCAACGCGGCGCGCGGCACGGTCGCGAACTCATCGCCTCCGGCGAGCTGCGCCAGGGTGCGTCTGACCAAGACCCGCCCGTCGCGGGCGCGTACGGTGGCCGCCGTCCGGGACCACGGGTCGGTCACCACGTGGTGGCGCACACCCAGAATCGACAAGCACGCCAACGCGTTTGGGGCGAGCGCGATGGCTCCGCCCATCGCGGAGGGACCGGGCGTCTTCTCGAACACGGTGACGTCGTGGCCGTCCTGCCGGAGCGCGATGGCAGCCGCCAAACCCGCGAATCCTCCGCCGACGATCCCTACCCTCATGCACACACCATCGCCGTACTCAATCGCCGAAGCACCGGGGCCTTGCTAGCTCAGCGCCGGCATGACCTCCCGTTCGAACAGCTCGATGCCCGATCGGTCGTAGGCCGCCTCGGGGAAGTAGCAGATCGCGTACTCGCAGCCGAGGTCGCGGATCTTGGTGAGCCGCTCGATGACCTGTTCCGGTGTGCCCGTTGCCGAGTCGGGGCCGCTGGTCCCGGCGATCATCGCGTCCGCCGCAGCCTCACCGACGTAGCCGGCCAGGCGGTCGCGCACCCGCTGCAGCCGGTCTTTGACGTCGGCCTCCGAGGTGCCCACGATGGCGTTGACGTTGACCGACCGCACGATGGCGCCGAAGTCGGTGCCCACGTTGCGGCAGTGCTCGGCCAGCACGCCGGACTTGTGCGCGAACGCTTCCGGCTCGGGAGTGAAGTTGGTGTACTGCGCGTATTGGGCGGCGATCCGCAGCGTCACCTTCTCACCGCCACCGGCGATCCACAACGGAATGCCGTTGCCCTGCAAGGGCTTAGGCGCGACGATCGCGCCGTCGACCTGGTAGTGCTTGCCGTCGAAGCTGACCTTGCCGTCGCGCCAGGCATCGCGCATGATCTGCACGCCCTCATCCAGGCGACCCAATCGCACACCCGCCGAGGGGAATCCGTATCCGTAGGCGCGCCATTCGTGTTCGTACCAGCCGCCGCCGATACCCATCTGGATGCGGCCACCGGAGATGATGTCGGCCGTCGCGGCGACCTTGGCCAGGTAGACGGGGTTGCGGTAGCTCATCGCCGTGCACATCTGGCCGAGCTTGATCCGCGAGGTGGTCGCCGCGTAGGCGGCCATCAGCGACCAGGCCTCGTGCGTGGCTTCCCCGGTCGGCACGGGCACGGTGTGGAAATGATCGTAGACCCAGAGTGAATCCCAGCTGCCCTTGTCCGCGTGGTCGGCCAGCTCGCGCATCACCGCCCAGTGGTTCTCCGGTTCGATGCCGACCAGATCCATTCGCCAGCCCTGCGGGATGAAGAGACCAAAGCGCATACCCGGACTGTAGCCGCAACCCCGCGGCCGTCACCCCCCCAGCGCGTCGAGCGCGGCCGCGACCGACTTCGCTCGCGACACCTCGTGCGCAGCATCGGGGGACTTACGCTTACCGAACGTTAAGTAAGTATGGGAGATCGTCATGCGGATCCTCGTCTCCGGCGCCAGCATCGCCGGCCCGGTCCTGGCCTACTGGCTGACCCGTCACGGCTTCGACGTCACCGTGGTGGAGCGCGCACCGACACTACGCAAAACCGGCGGCCACGCCGTCGACTTGTTCCGTCCGGCAATGGAGATCTCGGCGAAGATGGGCGTCCTGCCACGCATCGAGGCGCGGGCCACCGGAACGGACCGGCTGACGATGCACCGGGAGGGCCGGACGAAGCCCACCCGGATCGACCTCACCAAGATCTACGCGGCCACCTCCGACCGGCACGTGGAGATCATGCGCGACGACCTCAGCGAGATCTACTACGACGCCGCGCGCGACGACGTCGAGTACCTGTTCGGTGACTCCATCATCGGGATCGAGCACGACGGCACCGTGACCTTCGAGCACGGCCCAGCGCGCACCTTCGACGTGATCGTGGGCGCCGACGGGCTGCATTCCAATGTGCGGCGCCTGACCTTCGGTGAAGACGCCGAGCTCACCCGCTTCCTCGGCGGCTACCTGTCGGTGGTCTCGGCGCCCAAGGCGTTGGTCGCGCCCGGCGAGATGGTCGCCCACATCGGGGTCGGGCGCTTCGCCGGCATCTACACCGCCGATCACCTGGACGACGCGCGGGCGGTGTTCATGTTCCGCAGCACGGCCGAATTGGATTACGACCACCGCGATGCGTTGCGGCAGAAGCGATTACTGCACGAGGCGTTTACCGGGATGCACGAGCAGGTGGACGGCTGGTTAAGCGAACTGGAGCGCACCCCCACCTTCTACTTCGACTCCATCACCCAGCTGCGCACCGATCGGTGGTCGCGCCGCCGGGTCACCCTGGTCGGGGACGCCGGATACTGTCCGGGGCCCGCGGTGGGCGGCAGCACCAGCCTCGCCGTCCTCGGCGCCTACGTGCTGGCCGGCGAGCTCGCCGAGGCCGACGGGGACCACCTGCGCGCCTTCGCCGCCTACGAACTCCGGATGCGCGAACCGGTGCACCGCAGCCGGTCGTTTGCCCGCGGTGCGGCCAAGGGCGTCATCCCCGGTTCACGAATCGGCCTGTGGGCGTTGACCCGTGGGGCCCAGCTGGTCTCGGCGATGCCCGGACCGCTGTCGCGGTCCTTGGCGAAGCTCAACACCAAGGGCGTGCGGATGCACGACTCGATGCCGGTCCCCGAGTACACCTTCAGCGACGTCTGACAGCATGTTGCGTAGAGCCGCGGACCCGAGTCACCGCGCGCCACCACGGGAAGGCTGCAGATGGAACTGACCGGTGTGGGGATCTGGAGCAGTCAACTGCGCTACGGCGACCCGGCCGAATCCGCCGACGCCGCAGCGGAACTCGACGACCTGGGCTTCCCCGCGCTGTGGATACCGGATGTCGGCGGTCCGGTGTTCGACGCGGTGGGTCATCTGCTCGGCGCGACCAAGCGAACCGTGATCGCCACCGGGATCCTGAACCTGTGGATGCATTCGCCCTCCGAGGTCGCCGACTCCTACGCGGCCCTGACCGCCGAGCACGGTGACCGCTTCCTGCTGGGCATCGGCGTCAGCCACGCGCCGCTGATCGATGCCGGCCAACCCGGTCGCTACCGCAAACCGCTGGCGGCAACGGCGGCGTTCCTGGACGGCTTGGATGCCGCGCCGCGGCCGGTGCCCATCGAGCGTCGGGTCCTTGCCGCGCTCGGCCCCAAGATGCTGACCCTGTCGGCGACCCGCGCCGGGGGCGCCCACCCGTACCTGGTCATCCCCGAACACACCGCCTCCGCCCGTGCGACTTTGGGCCAGGGCCCATTGCTGCTGCCCGAACAGACGGTGATCCTGACCGACAGCGCCGAGGAGGCCCGCCAGATCGGAACCGATTGGCTGCGCGCGTATTTGGCCTTGCCCAACTACGCCAACAACCTGTTGCGCAGCGGCTTCTCCGAGGACGACCTGTCGCAGGTGAGCGACCGGCTCTTCAACGCGATCATCGCGTGGGGCGACGAAGAGGCCATCATGCGCCGCGTCGCCGAACATCGTTCCGCTGGCGCCGACCACGTCTGCGTCCAGGTGCTGCTGGCCGATCCCCGCGCCTTCCCGCGCGAGGAATGGCGCCGGATCGCCGCCGCCTCCCGGTAGGATGACCGGCCGCGTCGAAGCGGCCTAGGGTGAGCTATGGCTTCCAAACAGACGCTGTTTCGGATCTTCTACCGCATCGGTTTCACCCCGTGGGACGGTCATCCGCTCGCCCAGAGCGTGCGCGATCTCGTCGAGGGCACCCCCGACGCCGCCGCGCTCCCCGCAGGGTCGGCCCTGGAGGTCGGCTGCGGCACCGGCGACTGCTCCATCTACCTCGCCCAGCACGGCTGGAAGGTCACCGCGGTCGACTTCGTGGCCAAACCGCTCGAGCGCGCCCGCGCGAAGGCACAGGCTGCGGGCGCCACGGTCGACTTCGTCCAGGCCGACGTCACGCAGTTGAGCCGGACGGGCATCGGCACCAACTTCGGGTTGATCGTCGACAACGGGTGCCTGCACAACATGAGCGACGCGGATCGCGACGCCTATGTCCGCGAGATCAGCGCCCTTGCCGCACCCGACGCCCGCCTGCTGATCGTCGCGTTCGTCCCCGGTGGCCGGGTCGGGGTGCGCGGGATCGACCGCGCCGAGATGGAACGCCGATTCACCCAGAGCTGGACGCTGCTGTCGGCCGGCGCCGAACGCGAGCTGGACCGCGCCGAGAAGACGCCGGCGTGGTACTACCTATTCGCGCGCCGCGACACGTAACCTGTTGCGACGACACGCCGTAGCGCTTCGCAATGGCTTAAGTCTCGGCGCAGCGGCCGAGCCGCCGTACGCATAAGCCCCCGAAACCTCGTGGTTTCGGGGGCTTATGCGCTTGCGTTGGTGCAGGCTAGGTCAGCGACGCCGGCGGCAGGAACCGGTCGCCGTAGCGGGCCGCAAGCTCCTTGGCCCGGGCCACGAAGGCTTCCTTGCCGATGCCGTGCTTGCCCTCGTAGCCGACGATGAACTGGGCGCTACCACCGGTGTAGGGCGGGAAGCCGATGCCCATGATCGACCCGATGTTGGCGTCGGCGGTCGACGTCAGCACGCCCTCGTCCAGGCACTTCTGCGTCTCGAGCGCCTCGGCGAACAACATGCGATCGATCATGTCCTGCAACGGAATATCGGCGCTGCCGGACTTGAACGTCTCGCGCAGGCCCGGCCATAGCCGGGTGCGCTTGCCGTCGACGTACTCGTAGAACCCCGCGCCCTTCAGCCGCGACGGGCGGCCCAGCTCGATCATCTTCTCGACGACGGCCTCGGCCGGGTGCGGCTCGTAGGTGCCGCCCGCGTCCTCGACACCCTTGCGGGTGGCCGTGGCGATCTTGTGCATCAGCTCCAGGTTGAGCTCGTCAGACAGCTGCAGCGGCGGCGCCGGGTAGCCGGCCTGCGAACCGGCGTGCTCGACGCTGGCCGGCTCCACGCCCTCACCGAGCATGGCGAGCGCCTCGTTGACGAACGTGCCGATGACGCGGCTGGTGAAGAAGCCGCGGCTGTCGTTGACGACGATCGGGGTCTTGCCGATGGCCAGCGTGTAGTCGAACACCCGGGCCAGCGCCTCGTCGGAAGTCTTTTCGCCCCTGATGATTTCGACCAGCGGCATCTTGTCGACCGGCGAGAAGAAGTGGATCCCGATGAAGTCCTCCTGGCGCTTCACGCCGGTCGCCAGACCGGTGATCGGCAGCGTCGAGGTGTTCGACCCCAGCAGTGCGTTGGGCTCGACGATGTCCTCGATCTCCTGGAACACCTTGTGCTTGAGTTCCTGGTTCTCGAACACCGCCTCGATCACGAAATCGACGCCCTTGAAGGCCTCGGGGTCGGCGGCCGGGGTGATCCGGTCCAGCAGCGCCTTGCTCTTCTCCTCGGTGGTCTTGCCACGCTGAAGCGCCTTGGCCTCAAGCTTTTCCGAGTAGCCCTTGCCCTTCTCGGCGGCCTCGAGGCTGACGTCCTTGAGCACCACCTCGAAGCCGGCCTTGGCCGAGACGTAGGCGATACCGGCGCCCATCATGCCCGCACCCAGCACACCGATCTTGTTGATCTTGACCGGTTCGATGCCGTCGGGCCGCGACCCACCGCCGTTGATGTGCTGCAGGTCGAGGAAGAACGCCTGGATCATGTTCTTGGCGACCTGGCCGGTGACCAGCTGGGTGAAATAGCGGCTCTCGATGCGGCTGGCGGTGTCGAAGTCCACCTGCGCGCCCTCGACGGCCGCGTCCAGGATGGCGCGCGGCGCCGGCATCGGTGCGCCCTTGAGCTGCTTCTTGAGCAGCGCCGGGAACGACGGCAGAATGCCGGCCAGCGCGGGGCTGGCGGGGGTGCCGCCGGGCATCTTGTAGCCCTTTTTGTCCCATGGCTGGGTGTATGAGTCGGGGTCGTCCTTGACCTGTTTGATCCAGGCCTTGGCGGCGGGCACCAATTCGTCTACCGAGCCGACGATTTCGTCGACCAGGCCGATCTCCTTGGCCTTGTCGGCCTTGAACCGGGTGCCCTGCGACAGGATGTTCATGAAGGCGTTCTGGATGCCGAACATCCGCACGGTGCGGGTCACCCCGCCGCCGCCGGGCAGCAGACCCAGCGTGACCTCGGGCAGGCCGACGACCAGGCCCTTGACGTCCGCGGCGATGCGGTGGTGACAGGCCAGCGCGATCTCCAGACCGCCGCCCAGCGCCGCGCCGTTGATGGCGGCCACCACCGGCTTGCCCAGCGTCTCGAGCGCACGCAGGTCACGCTTGACCGACTCGACGGTGTCGAACGCCTCCCCGGCGTTCTCCGGGCCGAGGTTGATCATGCCCTTCAGGTCACCGCCGGCGAAGAAGGTCTTCTTCACGCTGGTGATCACCACACCGGTGATCGAATCCTTCTCGGCGGCAAGGCGTTCCACAGCGTTGTGCATGGACTCGCTGTAGTGCTCGTTCATCACGTTGGCCGACCCGGTGGGGTCGTCCAGGGTCAGGGTGACGATGCCGTCGTCGTCCTTGTCCCACTGAATGGTGTTCTCTGCCATGGTCTTAAACCCTCTCGATGATGGTGGCGACACCCATGCCGCCGCCGATGCACAGCGTGATCAGCGCGCGACGCGCGTTGCGGCGCTCGAGCTCGTCGACCATGGTGCCGGTGATCATGGCGCCGGTGGCGCCCAGCGGGTGGCCCATCGCGATGGCGCCACCGTTGACGTTGAGCTTCTCGTCGGGGATCTTGAGGTCCTTCTGGAACTTCAGCACCACCGACGCGAACGCCTCGTTCAGCTCGAACAGGTCGATGTCGTCGATCGTCAGGCCCGCGCGGTCGAGCACCTTCTGCGTGGCCGGGGTCGGGCCGGTGAGCATGATGACCGGGTCCGAGCCGCTGGTGGCGGTGGCCACGATGCGTGCCCGCGGCGTCAGGCCCTGCGACTTGCCCGCGGCTTCCGAACCGACCAGCACCAGCGCGGCGCCATCGACGATGCCCGAGCTGTTGCCGCCGGTGTGGACGTGGTTGATCTTCTCGACCCAGTGGTACTTGGTGAGCGCGACGTCGTCGAACCCGCCCATCTCACCGATCCCGTCGAACGCGGTCTTCAGCTTGCCCAGGCCCTCGAGCGTGGTGTCGGGCCGCATGTGCTCGTCGTGGTCGAGGATGACGAGACCGTTCTGGTCGCGCACCGGCACCACCGACTTGGCGAAGTAGCCGCCCGACCACGCCGCGGCGGCCTTCTGCTGGCTGCGCAGCGCGTAGGCGTCGACGTCGTCGCGGGAGAAGCCCTCGA
>NZ_LZLU01000149.1:0-1726 GCF_001673415.1 Mycobacterium sp. 1165196.3
TCGTGGCGCTGAAGTCCACGCTCGAGGCGGCCACCCCGCTTCCGGTCACCGGCCCCGAGGAGCCGGACATGGCGCTGGCCCGCGGCGCGGCCCTGGCCTCGGCGAACGCGCCGCTGTTCGCGTCGTCGACGGCCGCCCTGGCCTACGCGCTGGATCCGGGCACCGGCGAAATGAATCCACCCGGCCTCGGCCCGTCGTACCTGGACGTCTGGGGCCACGCCGACGTCGACACCGACGTGCGGGCCTACAGCGCCGTCGCCGACGACGACGAGGACCCCCCGCGCCGCCGGCCCTTGTCCATGCTGCTGGCCGGCAGCGCCATGTCCGGCTCCTCGGGGCCGGTGACCGGAAGCGGGGTGGCCGCCTCGAGCGTGGACTTCAGCGCCACGATGTCGGTTCCGCAGCCGATCACGAACACACCGTCGGCGCGCGACCCGCGGGCGTCCAGACCGGAGACCATCGACGCCAGCTCGACGGCCAGGCCGCCCGCGCGAGCGTCGCCGATCTGGCGCCGGTGCAGATCGACGATGGAGCCGTCGGAGACGTCGACCACCGCCAGCGTCGCGTTCGCCGGCTCGACGAACAGCATCGCGAGGCGCTCGTAGCCGAGCGCGTATCCGACGGTCTGGGCCAGCGCGGCGGCGGCCAGCAACGGCGCGACCAGCATCACGCCGTCGATCTCGCGGGTGGCGAGCGCCTCCCGCAGCGCCCCGACGCCGGCGGGGTCACTCCAGGTGACCCCGACGGAGGTCAGCCGGTGGCCGCCCTCGAGCACTCCTTCGCGGGTGCCGATGATCGCGTCGATCACCTGACCGACCGCACCGGCGCCGAGATCAGCCGAATTCCCTGCAGCTCCAACCGCGAACTCTTCTTGTTCGACGGTCACGCCATCCGCATTTTCACCTTCGATCGCTACCAGGCGGACTGTCCTGGGAGCCATCGACACTCCAAGCACGATGTCCACGTAACGCCTCCAAGGTCTTTTGCAACGCCCTGTGCGAGGGCACGACGGGATGAACCCCGTCCGAACTTGGTGACATAAACGTTACGCGCGTGCGGCTAACCCCGCAGGCGGTGTGCGTACGCAGGAAGGACGCTAGTAGCCCGGCCCCAGGAACGGATTCTGGGAGCTGCCCGGATACGGCGAATACTGGTTCCCCGGATACGGCTGATATTGCGGGTACTGCGGCGTCGACGGGGCCTGCTGCTGGGGAACCGGCACCGGAATCGGTATCGGCAGCAGCGGAACGTGGATCCACTCCGTGGTCATGGGCACCGTCGAGGTGGTGGTCGTCGGCGGCGGTGGCGGCGGCGGTGTGGAGCTGGTTTCCACCGGCGGTGGCGGCGGCACCGTCGTGGTGACCGTCGGTTGCGGCGGCGCGGTGGTGGGCGGCGCCGTATGCCTGGGGGTGTAGACCGGTGCCGGCGGTGCGGTGGTGACCACCACCGGTGGCGGTGGCGGTGGCGGTGACGGCGGCGGTTCCGGTGGTGGCGGCGGCGGGCTGGGAATCGGTTGCGCACTGGGCGGCGGCGACGTGCTGGTGATCGACGACGAGGCGCTGACCGATCGCGAATTGGCTTGGTCGCAAACCGAATACCCCGGCGACCTGCGGATGCGGTTCGGCGGGGAAACCTACGACGAAGACGGTCCGGCCGGCTGGTCGATGCGGCTCAACGTCATCCAGCCGCCGCGGGAACGCCGGCGCTGGCTGCGGCTTCGGTTCTC
>NZ_LZLU01000150.1:0-1092 GCF_001673415.1 Mycobacterium sp. 1165196.3
TCGGGGTGTTCACCGGCTTCTCGATGGCCGGCTACGGCATGACCAAACACCATCTGACGCATCGGGAACCGGGCTGGCGCCGCCGGCTGGCGATCAACCTGTCCGCGGCGGTGCTGTCGACGATCGTGGTGGGCATCTTCGCGGTGGCGAAATTCACCGAGGGCGCCTGGCTGGTGGTCATCGTGTTCCCGCTGCTGGTGTTCATGCTGACCCGGCCTTCGACGCTGGCGCGTTGCCCCGAGATCAGGCCGGCCACCATGACCACCGATCGCGGTCGCTGCGGGTGTTCGTAGGCGTCGACCTTGCGGTCTTCGTCCTGGGACACCCACGCCTCGAGCTTGTCGATCCCCTGTCCGATCCGCTGCTCCAAGGTGTCGGGGTAGGCCTCCCTGATCCGCGATTCGACGTCGTAGGGCACGATCGTCGCCGCGGCGTCGGGAATCAGGCTGACCGCTCGCGCGATCTTGTCGGCGGTGCGGTCGTGCAGCACGCGGCCCAGCAGCCGGGCGAAGGTTCGCCGCGGCAGCAGCACCGTCACATTGGTGCGCGCGTTCTCGTCACGCGCCTTGGCGACCAGCAGCTGCGCGGCCCGGCTGATCCGACGGTCCGGGCAGTCCACGATGCGCAGCGGGGTGTCGAGTTCGAAATGGTCCCAACGCTTTCGCAGCAGCGCCGCGTGGGCCGGGTCGACCATGAAATGCACCGCGATCAGTTCGTCGGCCCGCAACCCCCTGCCGTAGCGCAGCGCCTCGATCACCGCCAGATCGACCGAGTCGACGAACACGAACACCCGGTGCCGCGCGTACTTCACCAGCTCCGGGCGATCGGTGCGGAACATCTCGAGAATGGCGGCCTCGGCCCGGTATTCGCGGTTGAGCCGGGTCAGCATGAACACCAGCAGCGGGAACACGATGACCACCAGCCAGGCGCCCTCGGTGAATTTCGCCACCGCGAAGATGCCCACCACGATCGTCGACAGCACCGCCGCGGACAGGTTGATCGCCAGCCGGCGGCGCCAGCCCGGTTCCCGATGCGTCAGATGGTGTTTGGTCATGCCGTAGCCGGCCATCGAGAAGCCGGTGAACACCCTGA
>NZ_LZLU01000151.1:0-32352 GCF_001673415.1 Mycobacterium sp. 1165196.3
TCGAATGCTAGAACGGGCCACCGACAAAAAGCGCTCCCCTGAAACCACTGAAACAAAAGAGGCACAAGTGATTTGGGCGCGCTGCCCCGCTGATTCGGGCTACGCGACCGCCGCGATCTCGGCCTCGGCCACCTCGGCCGCGGCGCGCTCGCCGGAGCGAATCGCGCCATCGATCCACCCGCACATGACTGACGAGCTTTCGGTGCCCGCCCAATGGATCCTGCCGCAGGGCTCGCGCAAGGTGTAGCCGTATTCGGTCAGCACGCCGGTGGGGGCGTGGCCGATCATTCCGCCACCGGAATAGCGGTCCACCGTCCAGTTCTGTTCGTGGAACTCCTGCGGCGCTTTGGCTTTCTCGCCGAACCGATCGACGAGTTCGCCGATGACTAGGGCCCTGCGCTCGGCCTCGTCGAGTTGCGTGAGGCGGCGCGCCGCGCGCCCCTCGGTGATGACGCACATGATGCCCGGATCCGCGGTGTCCGTGCAGGCGTCGATGGTCAGGGTGGCGGGAGACCCCGGCGCGGCGGTCTGGCCGGAGAGTCCGTCAGCACGCCAGAACGGTTCGTCGTAGATGAGCGAAGTCTTGATGACCGCGCCGCTCGGCAGTCGCTGGTGCAGAAATGCACGGTCCACCGGGAGCATCGGTTCGTAGTGGATCGAGGTGGCGATGGCCAGTGGGATCGCGACGATGACTCGGCGCGCCCGCACCGTCAGATCGGCTGCGCTGACCGTCACACCGTCGGCGTCCTGGGCGATTTGGCGCACCGGCTGCGACAGGTGCAGCGCGTCGCCCAGCGCAGTCACCATCGGGCGGTGCAGCGCGCCCATCCCACCGACCGGGCGCGCGTCCTGGGAGCCACCCTTGCCCGAAATCGCGAACGTGAGCCCACCCGCCGACGCCGTCTGCAGCAGGCCCCACAGCAGCGACGTCTCAGACGCCGCCGAGGTGTAGAGGCCGGCGAAGGCCATGTCCAGCATCTCCGCGGCCTCGCAGGACATGGAGTTCTTCTCGATCCATTGCCCGATGCTGATGCGGTCCCACTCCTGGGCCTTCTTCGCCTCCCACGGCGCCTCGCGCGGAATCGCCTTGCACATCTTCTCGATGCTGGCCAGACCGATCCCGAGGTTGGCGACCGCCCACGGGCTGACGGTCCATGGGATGGTCCCGCCGTAGCGGTGTTTCTTGCCGCCGACGATCATCATCGCGTCGCCGTCGTTGTGCTGCTTGTACTCCGGCACACCGAACTCGTTCATCAGCGCATAGATTCGGTCCTGGCCCGGGCCGATCCACGCGCCGCCGCGATCGATCCACGTGCCGTCGGTTCGCGTCTCGGTGAAGGTCCGGCCACCGACCCGATCACGCGCCTCCAGCAAGGCCACCGAATGCCCCGCCTGGATGAGTCGCAAAGCGGCCGTCAAACCCGCGAATCCCGCTCCGACCACGCAAAAATCGACCTCAGACACGGTTGTCTCCTCAACCTCGCCCACCCCAGCAGCAAACTACACTGACCGGGCGCCGGTGGTGGCCGGTTAACACAGATTTCCGTTTGCGTTCGCGCCGGCGGCGACCCGCCCGCGCCGGGGCCCAAGGTTGCAGCACGCGGGCCTAGAACACGTTCTAGTCTGTGGAACCATGGGATTTCTGAAGCCCGAGCTGCCGCAGCTCGACATGGCCGAATGGAACAAGGGCACCCGTAGCGAGAAGATCCGGCCGATGGCCAAGCACTGGGCCGAGGTGGGTTTCGGCACGCCGGTGGTGCTCCATCTGTTTTATGTCGTCAAGATCCTGCTCTACATCCTGGGCGCGTGGCTGTTCGCGTCGGCCACCAACGGTCTCGGCGGTATCACACACGTCGCGTCGTGGTGGTCGGAGCCGATCGTGTTCGAGAAGGTCGTGCTCTACACGATGCTGTTCGAGGTGATCGGGCTGGGATGCGGCTTCGGGCCGTTGAACAACCGGTTCTTCCCGCCGATGGGCTCGATTCTGTACTGGATGCGGTTCGGCACCATCCGGCTGCCACCGTGGCCGGATCGGGTCCCGCTCACCAGTGGTACCAAGCGCAAGCCGGTCGACGTCGCGCTCTACGCGCTGTTCCTGTTGTTCACGTTCGCGGCGCTGTTCGCCGACGGCACCGGGCCGATGCCCGAGCTGGGCACCACGATCGGACTGCTGCCCGCCTGGAAGATCGTGTTGATCCTGTTGCTGCTGGCGGTGGTTGGTCTGCGCGACAAGGTGATCTTCCTGGCCGCCCGCGGTGAGGTGTACGCAACCATGGCGGTGACGTTCCTGTTCGGCGCGCCCGACATGATCGTCGGCTCCAAGGTGGTTTTCCTGGTGATCTGGATCGGGGCCGCGACATCCAAACTCAACAAACACTTTCCGTTCGTGATCTCCACGATGATGTCGAACAACCCGCTGGTGCGGCCCCGCTGGCTGAAACGGCGCTTCTTCGAACACTTCCCGGATGACCTGCGGCCTGGCCGCCTGTCACGCTGGCTGGCACACCTGAGCACCGCCATCGAGATGCTGGTGCCGTTACCGCTCTTCTTCTGTCACGGCGGCTGGCCGGTCACCATCGCCGCCATCGTGATGGTGTGCTTCCACTTGGGAATCCTCGTGTCGATCCCGATGGGCGTGCCGCTGGAGTGGAACGTCTTCATGATCTTCGGCGTGCTGTCGTTGTTCGTCGCGCACACCCACATCGGGCTGCGCGAGCTGAAACACCCGGTGGTGGTCGCGGTGCTCTTCGTGGTCATCGCGGGAATCGTCTTGTTGGGCAACATGTTCCCGCGCAAGATCTCGTTCCTGCCCGGGATGCGTTACTACGCCGGCAACTGGGACACCACACTGTGGTGCATCAAACCCTCGGCCAGCGACAAGATCGGCCGGGGCATCGTGGCGATCGCCAGCATGCCGCAGGCCCAGTTGGAGCGGTTCTACGGCAGCCCCGAGGCGGCACAGATCCCGATCTATATGGGATATGCGTTCCGCGGGTTCAACACTCACGGCCGGGCGCTGTTCACCCTGGCGCACCGGGCCATGGCCGGCCAGAACGAAAATGACTACGTCATTACCGACGGCGAGCGGATCTGCAGCACCGCGATCGGCTGGAACTTCGGCGACGGCCACATGCACAACGAGCAACTGATCGCCGCCCTGCAGGAGCGCTGCCACTTCGAGCCCGGCGAGGTCCGCGTGGTTCTGCTTGATGCGCAACCGATTCACAAGCAGACGCAGGCGTACCGGTTGGTCGACGCCGCGACCGGTGAATTCGAGCGCGGCATCGTCCGGGTCGCCGACATGGTCGTCCGCCAACCGTGGGCCGACGACGTTCCGGTGCAGGTGGTTTCGGAGTAGCCGCCCGCGTAGGTCCGGCCGGCGTCCGCCCGCGAGCGTAAGCCCACTGCGAAATATCCCGTCGGAAATCGCAGTGGGCTTACGCTCGGGATGACCTATGCGCTCGCCCGCACCTCCTGCGCCGCGGCGACCATGTTGCGCAGCGACGCGGTCACCTCGTCGGGGTTGCGGGTCTTCAGCCCGCAGTCCGGGTTGACCCACAGCCGCTCGGCCGGCACGGCCCGCAGCGCCGCGCGCAGCGACTCGGCCATCTCGCCGGTGCTCGGCACCCGCGGTGAGTGGATGTCGTACACGCCCGGACCCACGCTGTTGGAGAAGCCGATCGAGTTCAAATCGTCGAGCACCTCCATGTGCGAGCGTGCCGCCTCGAGGGACGTCACGTCGGCGTCCAGGTCGGCGATGGCCCCGATCACCTCACCGAATTCCGAGTAGCACAGGTGGGTATGGATCTGGGTGGAGTCCGCGACGCCGGAGGTGGCCAAGCGGAAAGACCCTACCGCCCAACGCAAGTACTCGTCCTGGTCGGCGCGGCGCAGCGGCAGCAGCTCCCGCAGCGCCGGCTCGTCGACCTGAATGATCGCGATGCCCGCCGCCTGCAGGTCCACCGTCTCGTCGCGAATGGCCAGCGCTACCTGGTTGGCCGTGTCGGCCAGCGGCTGGTCGTCGCGGACGAACGACCACGCCAAAATCGTCACGGGCCCCGTCAGCATGCCCTTGACCGGCTTATCGGTCAGCGACTGAGCGTATTTCGCCCATTCCACCGTCATCGGATGCCGGCGAATGACGTCGCCGAAGAGCACCGGCGGGCGCACGCAGCGGCTGCCGTAGGACTGCACCCACCCGTTCTTGGTCGCGAAGAAGCCGTCCAGCTGCTCGGCGAAGTACTGCACCATGTCGTTGCGCTCCGGCTCGCCGTGCACCAGCACGTCGATCCCGAGGCTTTCCTGCAACTTGATGACGTCGGCGATCTCCTGCTTCATCCGCCTCCGGTACTCGGTCTCGTCGATCTCGCCGGCGACCAGCGCGGCGCGCGCCTTGCGGATCGCGACGGTTTGCGGGAACGACCCGATCGTCGTGGTCGGCAGCGGCGGCAGGTGCAGGCGCTCCTCCTGGCTGGCCCGGCGCTGCGCCGCGTCACCCCGGTGCGTACCCGACGCGACGATCGAGTCGATGTGCGACCTTAGATCGTCGTTGTGCAGGCGCGGGTCACTCTTGCGGGACGCCACGGCCGCGTTGGAGGCCGCGATCTCGTCGGTGACCGCGTCGCGGCCCTCATGCAGGGCGCGGGCCAGCGTCACCACCTCGACGACCTTCTCCTGCCCGAACGCAAGCCAGCTATGCAGCGCGTCGTCCAGCCCGGTCTCCGGCTCCAGCGAGTACGGCACGTGCAACGTCGAACAGGACGTCGAAACCGCCACGTGCCCCGCGGAATTCACAAGCGTCGTCAGCTTGCCCAGCGCCGCTTCCAGATCGGTCCGCCAGATGTTGCGTCCGTCCACCACACCGGCGACCAGCGTCTTGTTCGCGAGCTCGGGCACCGCCGCGACCGCGGTGTCGGCGCCGTAGACCAGGTCGACGCCGATCGCCTCGACGGGCGTGCGGGCCAGCGCCCCCAACGAATCACCCGGGTCGCCGAAGTAGGTGGCGACGTAGATGGCGGGACGGTTACTCGCCTTGCCCAGCGCGTTGTAGACGGCCTCGGCCAACGCAGGCGCGTCGGGGGAGATGTCGGTGACCAGCGCCGGCTCGTCGAGCTGCACCCACTGCGCGCCATTGTCGGCCAGCAGTGACAGCAGTTCGGAGTAGATCGGCACCAGTTCCTGCAGGCGCTCGACGGGGGCGCCGCCGCCGTCGACCGCCTTGCTCAGCAGCAGGAACGTGATCGGGCCGACGACCACCGGGCGGGCCGGAATGTTCTGTCCCAGGGCCTCTTTCAGCTCCGAAAGCACCTTGTCGGGGTTCAGCGAGAACGTGGTCGAGGGCCCGATCTCGGGAACGATGTAGTGGTAGTTGGTGTCGAACCACTTGGTCATCTCCAGCGGCGCGACGTCTTGGTTGCCGCGTGCCGCGGCGAAGTAGCGATCCAAATCGTCGGCAACCTGTGCGGCCCGGGCCGGCAACGCGCCCAGCATCACCGCGGTGTCGAGCACCTGGTCGTAATAGGAGAAGGTGTTGACCGGCACCGAGTCCAGCCCGGCGTCGGCCAGGTGTTGCCAGGTGTCGCGGCGCAGGCTGGCGGCGACCTTCTCCAGGTCGGCGCGGCTGGTGCGCCCGGCCCAATAGCCCTCGGTTGCGCGCTTGAGTTCGCGTTTCGGGCCGATGCGCGGCGAGCCGACAACCGTGGCGGTGAATGCTTGAGGGGTCACGATATTCGTCCTTCATTCGACGTGGTGGTCACCGCCGGCGGACGTGCAGCCGATCCGTTAGCGGTGCGTACCCGGGTACCAACCGCAACGGCTGCAGCCTGACGCCCATTCCTCGAGGCGATGAGCCGCCGGACGCGGCGCGCCCGGCACAGCCGGCAGGTCTCCGGACTCGCAGGCGCGCACTCAGGTGGTGCTCCTAATGGCCGTCGCTTCCCAGTCTTTCGACCAGTGCTTGCCAAAAACTCTGACGGCGGTCGTTCCTGCATACCGTTGCGGGACAGTCCCGGATTCTCACCGGGTTCCCTCTCACGAAGCGCTACTAACGTTGCTTCGCTCGATGCCGGCACCGCGGTTGCGGCACAGGCAGACCAGCTGCGTAGTGCAGCTTACCCCGCTGCATGGCCGGCCCAGCGGAGATCCCGGGGCTTGTTATAGCTACCTATTTCAGCATATTGTGAAATTACCGTAATAAGTGAAAGGCGGTCTTGTGGGACGTAGGCGAGATGGTGATCAGCCGCACTTACTCGAATGGGTCGAGCGGGTAGCGATGTTTTGCGCCGAGGAGTACGGGGTGCCGCCGATCGCGGGGAGGGTGCTCGGTTGGCTGATGATCTGCGATCCGCCCGAGCAATCTGCAGGGCAGATCGCCGAGGCTATCGGAGCGAGCCGGGCTTCGCTTACCACCAATATCCGGCTTCTCACCGACGCAAAGTTGGTCCGGCGGCGGAGCCGGCCAGGCGAGCGCACGCACTATTACCGAGTCGACGACGATGCCTGGGAGACCGTGGTACGCCGACGGGTGGCCAGCTTGTTGGCCTTTCGCGATATTGCCGCCGACGGCATGGATCTAGCCGGTTTCGGCAGTGCCCGCGCCCAACGCTTGCGGGTCGCTCATGACGTCTACGACTGGATGGCCAAGCAATTCAGCCAATCCCCTCCTCCTTCTCTCAAGGGGCGGACCAATGACTAACGGCACAGGCATCGCTCGTTCGGCCGTCGTCGCCGGCGCTGGAATCGGCGGGCTTGCGACCGCTATCGGATTGCGCCGCTGCGGATGGTCGGTCACCGTGCTGGAGCAAGCGCCCGAAATGCGGGAAGCCGGGGCGGGCTGGTCATTCGCACAAAACGCGATCCGAGCGATCGACTACCTCGGCCTGGGTAAGGAATTCCGCGCCATCTCCTTCTCAAGCGAAGCCGCCGGCACGCTGTTGACGCCGAGCGGCGAATACCTGATGCGCTTTCGCGCAGACCACGACGACACGGTACTGGCCAACCACCGGGCGGAACTGCAGCACATGCTGGCGACCCAGCTACCGGCCGATTGTGTACGCACCGACGCTCGGGTCACCGGGGTGCGCCAGTTCGATGAATCAGTCACAGTCAGCTATCACACCGAGGGTGGACAACAAGAGATCAACGCAGCGCTGGTGGTAGGAGCCGACGGTATCGACAGCGCGATACGACGATCCGTCTGGCCAAGTGCGAAAACCCCTGCATATCAAAGGATTTTATGTTGGCGGGGCGTAACTCAGCCGGAATCAGTGTGGCCGGTCGAGGGCTTTCAGACTTGGGGCCGTGGAGCCCGGTTCGGTGCGCACCCACTGACCGGCCAGCGCGTGTTCTGGTTTCTGGCCGTCCGCCAACCACGCCCCGGGCAGCGATACGACGATGCTCTGGCTGAGGTGCGTCGCCGCACCCAGGGTTGGCACGCACCGATCCCGCAGTTGCTGGATGCCACTGCACCAACCTCCGTGCTCTGTCACGACATCTACGATTTGGACCCCCTGCCGTCCTACGTTGACCACAGGGTGGTGCTGCTCGGCGACGCAGCTCATGCCATGACTCCATTTCTTGCACAGGGCGCCTGCCAGGCATTCGAAGATGCGGCCGTCCTGGCCGCAATCCTGACCGACGCCCCAGAAGTGCCGGCCGCTCTGACCGAGTACGACCGGGTCCGGAGACCCCGCACCCAAGCGGTGGTGAAAATGGCGCGCTCGGATCCCAGGATCAGCCTGTCTACCTCAAAGCTGGCCTACTGGCTGATGACGCGTTTGACAAAGTTTGCGGGCGCGCGGATCGGGCGGCGCAAAACCGCCGGGCTATGGTCCTGGACTGCGCCCGCAAACGCGGCGCCGTCGCATCACTAGCGTCAGCCCGCCAACGCCTGCGCGATCGGGAGCGCAGTTGCGTCGTCGCCGTTGTTGAATTCGATGGTCCGCCGGATGGTCGAATCGTCGGCCAGCGCGGCAGCGGCGACGAGCGCGACGTCGGCGCGCGACACCTCGCCCGTGCCGCGCCCGAGGACGATCTTGCCGGTGGCGGGTTCCAGCGTGAGTCGCCCCGGCCCCAGCACCGTCCAGTCCAGGTCGCTATCGCGCAGGTGGGCGTCGGCGGCGGCCTTGGCCTCGGCATAGGGGAAGAACGAATTGTCCTGGGACACACCGTGGTCGGGCCCGGCGCCGAAATAGGACACCATTACGAACCGCTTGACTCCCGCTTGTGCGGCGGCGTCGATCACTCGGATCGCCGCGTCACGATCGACGGCGTAGGTCCGCGCCGGATCGCCGCCGCCGGCACCGGCGGAGAAGACGACCGCGTCGTGCCCGGCCAGCAGGTCGGCCAGCGCGCCGGTGTCGAGCCGTTCGATGTCGGCCACCACCGGTTCGGCGCCGGTGGCAGTGACGTCGTCGGATTGGTCGGGATTGCGGAAGACCGAGCTCACCTGGTCGCCGCGCTGGGTCAGGTTACGAGCCAGCTGCAGCGCGACCTTGCCGTGCCCGCCGAAGACGATGATGCGTGCCATCCCTCCGACGGTAGCGCGCTCCTTAGAGCTTCACCTTGCCCATGATGATGTCGATGATCGGCTTGCCCGGCGGGTAGGCGTTGGTGACCGAGGCCATCGTGTGGCCGTAGTCCACCAGCAGCGTGATTCCGTTGATGCCGAACGCGGCGGCGCTGTTGAGGAACGCCATCACGTCGCCCATCTGCTCCGGGGTGTGCACCTTGGAGCCCGTCTCCTCGCGGTAGTCCTGGGCGAAGGTCAGCCACAGGTCGGCGTTGGACTGGGCCAGGGGGGTGTCGGTGGGGCCCGGGCAGATCGCGTTGATCCGAATGCCCTTCTTCAGCAGCGGATAGCCCTGGGTGGCGACGTAGGCGTTGACGACCTTCTTGGAGAAGCCGTAGTGAATGATGCCCTCGGCTTCGTGCGCCTTGACCCATTCCTGGGCCGACGCGAAGTCCGGGGTGGCCAGGAACTCGTTCAGCAGGTCCAGGTCGTTCTCCCAGCCCATGCCGGCGACCGAGGAGATGAAGCAGATCGCCGAGCCGGAGGGGAGCTGGTTGCGCTCGAGCAACCGCTCGATCAGGTGCCGGTGACCGAGGAAGTTGATCGCCATCAGGTCGGTGGTCCCGTCGGCGATGCCGGCGGCCGAGAACACGGCGTGGACGGGGCCGTCCAGCTGCTCGAGCGCGGCGTCGATCGACCCGGTGTCGCGCAGGTCGACCTGGATGGACTTGGCGACGTCGTAATTCACCGGCGCGTAGTCCATCACGATCACTTCAGCGCCCAGCTCGGCCGCTGACTTGGCCGCCGCGGCGCCCATGCCAGTCGCGCCACCGACGACGAGAGCGCGCTTGCCGTCGTAGCGCAACCGATCGACAATGGTCATGGAAATCCCCTTCTCGGATAATGCCAACGCGGTTCTAACTGCTCAACTGTATGGGTAACAGTTATTTGGTTCAATACCGGGGCGGGTTACTCGAGCGTTACTTGCCGCGGACCGCGACGCCGCGCAGCACGGTGTCGCGCGCGTGCACCAAGGCCGCGCGCGTGCCGATCTCGGCGAGGATGTTCTCCGGTATCCATTGCAGGCCGATGAGGCAGCGGGCCAGTATCGCGGTGGACGGGGCGTCGATTGCGATCTCTCCCGAGCGGATCCCCTCGGTAAGCAGCGTTTTCATCTGTCGCAGCCGCGTGGCGTAGAGCCAACCCGGATTCGGCGTGTCCGGCGGCGATTGGCGCATCCAGGCCAGCTGAATCCTGAACTCGTCGGAGAACCGATCGAGCGCGTTGACGTTGACCCAACTCAGCGCGTCCAGCTTTTCGATCGGTGTGGCATCCGAGCGCAGGACGCTGACCCAGCCCGCCTCGACCTTCCTGCCAAAGGATTCCATGATCGACGCGAGCAGTTCGTCCTTGGATCCGATCACCCGATACACCGTTCCGGTGCCCAGGCCCGCCGCCGAGGCGATGTCCCGGATGGTGGTGACCTCATATCCTCTGCGGCCGAATTCGGCGCGTGCCACGGCCCGCACCGCCGCCGCCTTGTCGCTCGGGTCGGCATCGCTGTCGTCGGACCAGGTGGCGATGACGTCATCGGCGGCGGTGAACGCTTTCGAGCGATCCAGTGCCGCGTCGGCCGGCGGCCGAGTTGCCAAGCCCTGCAGGATGATTCGGCACAGCAGTTGGGCCACCTGGTCGGCGGCGGACTTGTGGCGCATGACATCGAGGCCCACCTGCAGCATGGTCTGGCAGATGCGGTCGGCCAACGTGGGAAGGTCGATGTCGGGTTTGATGTAGCCGCTCCACCGGCCGGCGCGCAGCGTCTGCAGCATCGCCTCCTGGATCGCCGTGGGCCGTTGCTGGGTCAGCTTGATCAGCTCCGGATCCGTGCTCGGCCCTTCGTAGAACGACATCTGCAGGGCCGCGCGGTGCTCTACGGCGCAGTCGGCGATCGCCGACCCGAGTTCGATGATCTGTTCTTCGACCGGACGGGCGTCGGGTTCGTCCAATCTCGCCTGTGCGGCCCGCCCGATGCGGTCCAGATCGTCCTGATAGCGGCGGATCAACTCGACGAGGATGGCCTCTTTGGACTCGAAATGGTGATACAGGCTGCCGGGAAGGATGCCTGCCGCGTCGGCGATCTCCTGCAGCGACGTCCGCAGACCCGAGGATGCGATCAATGACGCCGCGGTGGCGAGGATTTCGGCGCGGCGGGTCGGGGATTCGGCTGTGCCGCCGGCGCGCAGTGACTCGGCCTTGGCCATGGTCAGCGGTGTGCGCATCTGGACGACTGCGGGTCGGCGAGCATTCGCATTCGTCCTCTCTTGCCGAACCAAATCTTTGTTAGAGGCTATCAGACTGCGCGCGGTGAATGCGCTGCACAAAGGCGTGAAAGCCCCATTCTAGAGCGGGGGGCCGTCCCAGCGGTCGCATGCGACCACTTCCTCGAGCGGCCGCCGCCGCGCAGGCGAGAAGGTGCGTCCCGCGCGCAGCCGGCCGACCGGTAGCAGACAGCCCTGAACGTAGGTCGGCGGAATCCCGAGTAGGTTGCGGATCTCCTCCTCGTGATGCAGATGCAGGGTGGTGATGCAGGTCCCGTACCCCCGGGTGTGCAAGGCCAATTGGAAATTCCACACCGGCGGAAAGATCGAGCCGTACAGCGTGGCGAGATGAAAGGATTCATCGCCCTCGATCCGAGGCAAATACGGTTCATAGCAAGGGATTACCAGCAACGGCACGCGGGCCATGTGCTCGACGAGCCACTCCGTAGAGGACATGACCCGGCTCTCGGGCGTGCCCGCGGGCATCAGCTCGGCGAGCATCTGCCCACCGACCCGCAGCAGGTAGGCCTGGCGATACAACCGGGCGATCTCGGTGCGCAGCTCCGGATCCGAGATCACCAGCCAGCGCCAGGACTGGGCATTCGACCCGTTCGCGGCCTGCAACGCGATTCGCAGGCAGTCGCGGATGTCGTCGGGGTTGACGGGCGCGTCGAGGTCGAGCGATTTGCGCGCCGACGGGGTCGCGGTGAGCAGGTAGTCGATGTCCATCAGGCCCGGCCTCGCTTGGCAAGGCGCGCACCGAGTTCGGTGAGGTACTCGTCGGGGCCCCCGCGAAACGCGCTCCAGCTCAGCAGCCGTTTGAGGTACAGGTGGGCATCGTGTTCCCAGGTGTAGCCGATGCCCCCGAACACTTGGATGGCGGTGTCGGCCACCGTGGCCAGTCGCCCGGCGAACGCCTTGGCCCGCACCGCGGCGAGATGCCGCTCCTCGCCGGATGCAGCGCCCGTTCCCGGGGCGGCGTCGCTGAGCCACAGGGCGTGGATCACGCCGCTGCGGGCCAGCTCGACGGTCTCGTACATGTCCACACACAGGTGTTGGACGGCCTGGAAGGAGCCGATCGGCTGGCCGAATTGCGTTCTGCTTTTCGCGTATTCGACCGCGAGGCCCATGACGGCGCGCGCGGCGCCCAGCGCGTCGGCCGCGGAGGCGATCAGCACGTCGTCGATCACCGCGGCCAGATCGGCGGTGGACGTCGCGGTCAGCCGTTGGGCGGGCGCGGCGTCGAACGTGACGCGAAACTGCTTGCGGGTCGGGTCGATGCCGGATTCGGGTGCCAACGACAAGCCGGTCGAGCCGGCCCGCACGGCGAAAAGCTCAGGGCCGTCGCCGTTCTCGGCGACCGCGAGTAGGACATCGGCGGCCACGGCGTCGGGCACCGCGGCGATCTCGCCGTGCAACACGACCGCGTCGTCGCGTCGGCTCGCGGCAACGGTCGCCGAATCCGGAAAGCAGACCGTTGCGACCGTGGTGCCGTCGGCTATGCCGCGCAACAACTCCCGTGCGGTCTCGGCGGCGCCGAGCCGGGTCAGCGCCCGCGGGGCGGCCACCGCGGCAGACAGCCACGGTCCCGGGTGCAGCGCCGCGCCCAGCTCTTCGGCGACGACGCCGGCCTCGACCATCGTCATGCCGGCGCCGCCGTACTCCTCGGGCACCAGCAGACCGGTGGTGCCCAGGTCGGCGAGACCGCGCCACACCGCCTCGTCGGTTCCGGTCGGATCGTCGAGCAGCGCCCGCACGTGTTGGGCGATCGGAGCCTTCTCGGCGAGGAAGCGCCGCGTGGTGTCGCGCAGTGCCACCTGCTCGTCGGTGAGTTCGAGGTTCATTTGCGCGGCAACCCCAGCACCCGCTGCGCGGTGATGTTCTTGTTGATCTGCGTGGTGCCGCCCGCGATGGTCAGCGACCGCGACGTCAGCCGGTAGTTCGCCCACGGCGCGCCGGCGCCGCTGGTACCCAGCACGTCGAAGGCCAATGCGGCCAGGTCCTGGCCGATCTCGCCCCACACCGTCTTGGCGAGGCTCGCCGACCCGAACGCGTCACCCCCATGCAACGACGCCGAGATCGACCGCTGGCACAGGACTTCGAGATACTTGATGCGAAGCGCGATTTCGCCGAGCCGCCGCAACGTCACCGGATCGTCCAGCGCGTCGCTGCCGGCCGCGCCGAGATCATTGACCAGCTCTTCGAGCCGCACCTGCATCTCCGCGTACAGCCTGGCGGCGCCGGCGCGCTCGTGGCTGAGTGTGGTGGTGGCCACCTGCCAGCCCGCGTTGAGCGGACCGAGCAACGCGTCCGCCGGCACCCGCACGTCGTGAAAGAAGACCTCGGCGAAGTCGGCGTCACCATTGAGCGTGACCAGCGGGCGGACCTCGATGCCCGGCAGCGTCATGTCGACGATCAGGCAGGAGATCCCCTTGTGTTTGGGCGCCTCGGGGTCGGTGCGCACGTAGAGCTGACACCAGTCGGCCCGATGTCCCAGCGAGGTCCAGATCTTCTGACCGTTGACGACGAAGTCGTCACCGTCTCGCGCGGCGCGGGTGCGCAGCGCCGCGAGGTCGGAGCCCGCCTCCGGCTCCGACATTCCCTGGCACCAGATGTCGTCGGCGCGCATCATGCGGGGGAGCAGCGTGCGTTTCTGGGCCTCGGTGCCGTACTGCATGATGGCCGGGGCGATGTTGTTGAGTCCAATCACGTTGAGCGGCATAGGAGCTCGCGCGCGCGTGGTCTCTTCGGTGTAGACCAGCTGCTCGAGCACCGTCGCGCCGCGCCCGCCGTATTCGGGTGGCCAGGACACAGCGGCCCATCCCGCGTCGGCCATCGTCGCATTCCAGCCGCGCAGCATCTCGAATGCGGCGTCGTCGCGGCCGGTGGGCCGGCGGGCCGCCACCAACTCGTCGGTCAGGTTCTGCGCCAGCCAGTCACGCAGCTCGCCGCGGAATCGCTCCACGTCCGGCGGGTAGGAAAAGTCCACGTTTCTCTTTGTCTCTAGCGTCGTCTTCGGCGTCGGAAAACCTTGTGGCCAAGCCGGACTCTACGGTCGAGCAGATAGTTGGTCAATCAACTCCCTCGGGGTTCGGGGAAGGCCACCTCGGCGTTACCCGGCATCGGGCTGACACCGCGTCGCTCACACACTTCCAGCACCTCGTCGACGATCGACGCGGGCACGATGAACTTCTCCGTCGAGGAGATCTGCTCGAGATGGGCCGCGATGTCCTCGGCGGTGGGACGGCTGTCGGCCTCGGCGAGCCAGCCCTCGGTGAGGCCGACGAACACCCGCGCGTAGCGGCCGGCGGCCGCGGAGTAGTTGCGGTGGGTGAAGGTGCAGGCGGTGCTGGCCAGAAACGTCACCAGCGGTACCACGAGCTCGGGCCGGATGGCTTGCATGAAGCCGGATTCGGCGAGGAACTTCTCGTCGCCGACGGTCTCGGTGACCATCCGCGAAAAGCCGGTAGGCATAACGGAATTGGCGAGTATGCCGTGCGCTTCGCCCTCGATGGCGATGACGTTGGTCAGCCCGACCAACCCGGCCTTGGCCGCCGCGTAGTGGGCCTCCATCGGTTGGCCGAAGATCCCGGCGGATGACGAGATGAACACGAAGCGTCCGCCCCCGCTGTTCTTCATCGCCCGATACGCGGGCTGGGCCAGATGAAAGCCGCCGTCGAGATGCACGCGCAACATCCGCGTCCAGTCGTCGTGCGAGAGGTCCTCGAACGCCACGCTGCCGAAAATGCCGGCGTTGCTGACCACGGCGTCCAGGCGCCCGAACCCATCGACGGCGGCGTCGACGATCGCCTGGCCGCCGGCCGGATTGTCCACGGAGTCGTACGAGGCGAGCGCGGTGCCACCGGCCCGGGTGATCTCGTCGACCACCTCGTCGGCGACGCGGGTGTCGGATCCGTCGCCGCGCATGGAGCCGCCGAGGTCGTTGACCACCACCGCCGCACCCCGGCGGGCCAGGTCCAGCGCGTACAGGCGACCGAGTCCCCGACCGGCCCCGGTCACCACCGCCACCTGGCCGGTGAACTCAATCATCGTGTGCTCCTGATTCATTGACTGCCGTGCAGCCGGACTTTACGGTGGAACAGATATTTGGTCAACAATCCGGAGGTGTGCGTGGGGGACGACGCCGGGGGCGACCGGGTGCAGGGGCTCGGCATGCTCGCCTCGGCGCTTGCGGGCCGGGCGGCGGCGGTCGCCGAACTGCCACCCGGCGAACCCGCGTGGACGGACGGCCGAACGATCTACGTCGATGCCGCCGCCGAGCCGCGCGCGCGGCTCGAGTCGGTCGCCGTGCACGCCTCGATGATCGCGGCCGGCAGCCTGGATCCCGATGTGGTCGCTAAGTTGGTGCGGCACCGCAAACTGGCGCAGCGCTATCTGGCGGTCGAAGGCCACCGCGCCCTGATCGCGAATGCCGCTTTGCTGCCAAGCGTTTTGGCGTCGCTGGGCGACCCCGACATCGCGCGCCGCAGCGATTCGCCGCGCGCGTCGCTGGACGTCGCCGCGGCACGGGTGGCGCTGCCGGAGCCGCCGCCGCAGTTCGGGGTGCTGCGCGCGGCGAAGGTGGTCGCCGCGTGCGCTCGGGCGGCCAAACAAGACGAAGAGGCCAGGCCCGGACACGTGCCGCGGAGCAACGGCGCAACGGAACTGGACGAGCTCGACGACGGCGAGGTGGACGACTCCGACGATCCCGACCTGTTCACCAGCCCCGTCGGCGGGGGCGGATTCATCGGCAAGTGGTTGAAGAAGATGCTGTCCTCTGCACGCAAGACGGGAAGTGGCGGGGGTCCGCCCGGCGCGGACAACCCGACCCATCGCACCAGTTCCGGCAGGCGCGGCGCATACGCCGTCACGTCGCTGGCCTCGACCTCCGGTGACGACGCGGACGCCGAGCGCGAGGGCCAAACCGCCGCCGACGGTGTGCGATATCCGGAATGGGATGTCGCGCGCAAGAGCTACCGGCCGGCCTGGTGCACCGTGCGCGAGATCGATCCGCAGATCAAGGTGTCGGCCACCCAGGCCATCGACGATGCCGTCGGGGTGCGGCGGCCGCTGTCGCGGCTCGGCATGGGTCTGCACCGCCGCCACCGGCAGGCGCAGGGCGACGACATCGACATCGACGCGGCCGTGGAAGCCCGGGTGGAGGTGCGGGCCGGGTCGGTGCCCGACGAGGCCGTGTACCTGGACAGCCTGCGCCGCCGGCGCGACCTGTCGGTGCTGCTGCTGCTCGATGTGTCGGGCTCGGCGGGCGAACCCGGAACGGTCGGCCGCACGGTGCACGAACAACAGCGTGCGGCGGTCGCGAACCTGACCGTGGCGCTGCACGATCTCGGTGACCGCGTCGCGCTGTACGCCTATTACTCGCAGGGCCGGCGCGCGGTGAGCATGGTGCCGGTCAAGCGGTTCGACGACCAGCTGAACGCCCAGGTCATCAGGCGGCTGAACAGCCTCGAGCCCGGCGCGTACTCGCGGCTGGGCGCCGCGATCCGCCACGGTGCGGCCACCCTGGAGGCGCGCGGCGGCACGTCACGGCGGCTGCTGGTGGTGCTTTCCGACGGGCTGGCCTACGACCATGGCTATGAGCGGCCATACGGTGCCGCGGACGCGCGCCGCGCGCTCACCGAGGCCCGCCGCCGGGGAACCGGTTGCGTGTGCCTGACGATCGGCGCGGGAACCGACGTGCACTCGTTGCGCCGGGTCTTCGGCAGCACCGCACACGCGACCATCGCACACCCCGACCAGCTCGCCGGTGTGATCGGACCCCTGTTCCGCTCCGCGCTGCGTTCGGCGGAGGTGCGCCGCAGGATATCCGTGATACCAAGTCCCAGAACACCATTGGCGCACCGGACCGCCGTCGCCAGCGGCCGCGCCACTTGAAACAAACATCTGTTCCGGCTAGGCTCCAATCGCCGGAAGTAGCAGAAGGGAAGCTATGGCCAACGAGTCCGGGCTTGCTTACTTCAACCGAGGGACCCCCGAGGGGGAGCCCGTGCGGCCTTACTACCAAGCGGTCGGCAGCGAAGAGGCCGTATTCAAGGCGGCCTATCGGCAGGGCCTGGCGCTGGTCCTCAAGGGCCCGACGGGCTGCGGCAAGACGCGATTCGTCGAGGCGATGGCCCACGACCTCGGGCGCCCGCTGATCACCGTCGCCTGCCATGACGACCTCACCACCGCGGACCTGGTCGGCCGCTACCTGCTGCGCGGCGACGAGACGGTGTGGGTGGACGGCCCGCTGACCCGGGCGGTGCGCGAAGGGGCGATCTGCTACCTGGACGAGGTGGTGGAAGCCCGGCAGGACACCACGGTGGTGCTGCACCCGCTCGCCGACCACCGGCGACAGCTGCCCATCGAGCGACTCGGCATCACGCTGGACGCGGCGCCCGGATTCGGCCTGGTGGTGTCCTACAACCCCGGCTATCAGAGCGTGCTGAAGGATCTCAAGGACTCGACTCGACAGCGGATGGTGGCCATCGAATTCGATTTCCCCACAGCCGATATCGAAGAGGGCATTGTCGCGCACGAGGCGGGCGTGGACCGATCCACCGCGGCCGAGCTGGTCCGCTTCGGGCAGGCCATCCGCCGGCTGGAAACCGGCGGGCTGCGGGAGGTGGCGTCGACGCGGGTGCTGATCGCCGCGGGCAGGCTGGTCGCCGAGGGGTTGAGCATGCGCGACGCGGCGCGGGCCGCGATCGCGGGCCCGCTGACCGACGACGTGGCGGTGGGCAAGGCGCTGGGCGAGATGATCGAGATCTACCTCGCGCCGGACGGGTCCGGCGGGTCCGATGATTGACGCTGCATACCGCCCCCGCTAGGGTCTGAACAAATATTAGGTTTGCCATTCGGCGCGCGATTCTGTCACCTGGGAGGTCGGATGTCCTACGAGAGCAGCGCAGAGCCCATCAAGGTCGGTTACCTGATGGACTTCACGCTCCCGCCGGGTTTTCCCGAGGATCTGTTCGCCTCCTTCACCCAGACTTTCGAGCTCATCTTCGAAGAAGCCGTCGCCGAGGGACTGATGGACCGGCCGGTGCAGATGATCTACCGCGAGGTCGAGGGTTTGCCCAAAGGTTCGGTCAAGGCGGTGATCGATGCGTATGGCGAACTCGTCGACGAGGGCTGTCTGGTGGTGTTCGGTCCGAATATCACGGATAACTGCGTGCCGTTGCGAGAAGCGATCGAGGAACGCTTCAAGGTCCCCGCGATCAGCGTGACCGGCACCGACGACTGGCTGGGCGAGTGGACCTTCGCCTTCCCGCAGGGATCCATGACCGACGAGCCGATCTTTTTGGCCGACCTCATCGCCAAGCGCGGACTCGCCGAGATCGGCGTGCTGGTCGAGCAGAGCCTGATCGGGGAGAGCTACCTGAAGAACCTGCGAAGTGCCTGCCGGCGCAAGGGCATTCGGATCGTGGCCGAAGTTCCCATCGCGCAGACCGCCCAGGACATCAACGCCGCGGTGCAAACGCTGCACGAGGCCAAGGCCGAGGCGATCGTGCACCTGGGCTTCGGCTTCGGCATCGTGTTCATCAACCCGGCGCTCGAGTCGCTCGGGTGGGACCCGCCCCGCTTCACCACGACGGCGTGGCAGAACGCCTGGGTCAACCCGATCATGTGGAACGCGTTCATGGGCTGGACGGGTGTCGACCAGTACGACGAGGCGAACCGGATCGGCCAGGACTTCCTCGACAGGTACGCGGCGAAGTACAACGGCAGTCGCCCCGAGTTCTGTGTGACCGTGGTCAACCGCGACGTCGCCGCGACGTTGGTGCGCGTGTTCACCGACGCCCATCCGTTGAGTCCCCGCGGCGTCAAAGAGGCGTTGGAACGGGTCAAGATGATGCCCGCCGCCTCCGGCGCGCCCGGCACCCGGGTGTCGTTCGGCAAGTGGACGCGCCGCGCCTGGATGGGTGCGGGCTATCTGGTGGCGCGGACCCTCGACGCCGACGGCATCAACTCGCACCTGGTGGATCGCTTCGGAGAGGAAGACTGATGTCCACAGAACAATCCATCCCGCTGACCACGGACGACAAACCCGTCGCGCCGGGCGGGCGCAAGCGCAGCTGGGGCGGTTGGATCGCCGGCGCGGCGCTGGCCGCCTTCGCGTTGTTCTTCATCGCGAATTGCCGTGTGGCCCTTGACCCTCGCGTCGCGAACCCAGGCGTGCAGGGCCGGCCGCGCCCGGTGAAGTTCACGTTCGGGCTGGACTACATCAGCTTCCTGGACTGGGCCACGGTGGTGGCGCTGATCGTGCTGTTGATCGTCTTCATCAGGGGCTGGCGCCGCAATCCCGGTAGCCCGGTGATGCTGATGTTCTTGTGTACCACGCTGATCGTGTGGCAGGACCCGATCATGAACTGGTCGCCGTTCGCGGTCTACAACCCAGATCTCGTGCACTGGCCGGAATCCTGGCCGCTGGTGTCGTTGTCGCCGACGGTCGAACCGTTCGTGGTCTTCGGTTACGTGATGTTCTACTTCGGCCCCTACTTCCCGGCCGTCTGGCTGCTGCGCAGGTTGCAGGCGAAGTACGGGCCCACCGGTTACGTGTCACGGCATCCCCTGATCAGCCTGGGGCTGATCACGCTGGTGATCGGTTTCATCTTCGATGCCTTCCTGGAAAACATCCTGATCCACTGGGGCATGTACATCTACTCGCAGGTGATCCCGTGGGGATCGGTGTTCACCGGCACCACCTTCCAGTTCCCGCTGATCTGGGAGTCGTTCTCGGTGTGCTTCGTGATGGTCCCCGCGGCGATCCTGTGCTATCGCGACGACACCGGTAAGTCCGTCGCGGAAAAGCTTGCCGCAAAAGCGAAGTTGTTCCCCACGCGACCGGTGCTCGGCACGTTCCTGGTGATGTTCCTCATCATCAACGTGTCGTACTTCGCCTACGGTGGCTGGTTCTGGGCCATCAAGGCCAGTCACGCCGCCACGTCGGTGGCCTGCCCGTGGCCGTATCCCGAGGCCAAAGTCTATGACCCGCAAGGCTTCTACGAGAAGGCGGGTGCCCAGGGCCCTTACTCGGTCGGCATCTGGTCGACGTGGGCGAGCGGCGAACCCAACGGCCGGCCCCACGTCGATCCTCCACCGCCGGGCGAAGGCGCCTGCGCTGTCCAGGATCAAAAGGCGAGCCGGCATGGTTGAGCCGCGCGCCGTCGTCATCACCGGTGCATCCCGCGGACTCGGCTTCGCCTCCGCGGTGCGGATGTACCGGGAAGGATGGCGCGTGGTCGCGGCCATGCGCACTCCCGACCAGGCAATGCCGCTGCTGCGCAAGGCCATTGAGGATCAGGGCCTGGACGCACCCGACGACGACCGGCTGATCGGCGTCCAGCTCGACCTGACCGACAACGCGTCGATCGCCGCGGCGGCCAAGTCGATCGAAGAGGCCGTGGGCGCACCGTACGCGCTGGTGCACAACGCGGGCATCTCGGCCGCCGGCATGGTCGAGGAAACCGATATGGCGTTGTGGCAGCGCATGCTGGCCACCAGCCTCCTGGGCCCCGTCACGCTCACCCAAGCGTTGTTGCCGTCGATGCGGGCGGCGGGCCAGGGGCGAATCGTCCTGGTTTCCAGCGCCGCCGGGGTGCGCGGCCAGCCCGCAACCGCGCCCTACTCGGCGGCCAAGGGGGCGCTGGAGCGCTGGGGGGAATCGATGGCGTGCGAGATCGCGCCGTTCGGCCTCGGCGTCACCGTCCTGGTGGCCGGCACGTACGACACCGCGATCATCACCGACGCCGGCACCACCGATGACCGCAACTTCGGCGGCCCGTACGCCCGGCTGCACAACACCATGAACAGCCGCGGGCGTTTCGCGATGAAGATGGCCCGCCCACCCGAGCGGTTCACCGACGGCCTGCTCAGGGCGATCGAGGATCGGGGTGCGTTCCGCCGGCGGGGCGTCGGCCCGGATGCCTCGATGCTGTTGGTGGCCAACAGGATTCTGCCGGCGGCGGGCATGCACCACATGTCGCGGATCGTGCTGGGCATACCCCGTCAGGGCTCGATGCGCGACGGCGCGTGGCCCCTGACCACAAGCCAAAAAGCGATGGTGTTCGTCGCCCGTGTTCTTCCGCAACCGGCACTGCAGCGCTTGGCCGCGGTGGCAGGGCGGTTCTCGTCATCGAAGAACGCGGCACAGCAAGGGGATTGAAGGGGCAATCATGGAACAACTTTTCGACGATCTGGAAGACTTCGGCGCCTTCGACGACGCGGTCTCGGGGGACGTGCGCGACCCGTACACCGAGCTGGCCCGGCTGCGCCGTGAGGAACCGATCCAGCGCCTGGACACCTCCGGGATGCCGCACGAGGAATCCAAACCGGTCTTCATCGTCTACCGCCACGAGGAAGCCCAGCAGATGCTGCGCGATAACGAGACGTTCTCCTCGGCGGCCGTCATCGCGGCGTTCGGCCCAGTCCTGGGGGAGCGGGTCATGCTCGGCATGGACGAGCCGATCCACGGGCGGCTGCGGTCGCTGGTGTCAAAGGCGTTCTCGCAGAAGGCCTTGGCGCGCTGGGAGGACGAGCTGGTCGGCCGCGTGGCCAATGGCCTCATCGACAAGTTCGCGGCCAACGGCAAGGCCGACCTGGTCAAGGAATTCACCTTCGACTATCCGAGTCAGATCATCGCCGGTCTGCTGGGGCTGCCCGAGGAGGACTACCCGCAGTTCCAGCGCTGGTCCATCTCGCTGCTGAGTTGGATCCTGAACCCGGAACGCGGACTCGCCGCATCGGCGGCGCTGTGCGACTACTTCGCGCCCATCCTCGCGGCCCGCCGCGCCGAACCCAAGGACGATCTGATCAGCGCGCTGGCCCAGGCGGAGATCGACGGCGAGAAGCTCGAGGACGAGGAGATCTATTCCTTCCTGCGGCTGCTGCTGCCCGCCGGAGTGGAAACCACCTACCGCGCGCTGGGCAACCTCCTGCTCGCGCTGCTGTCCGATCCCAGGCAGCTCGACGCCATTCGCGCGGACCGGTCGCTGCTGCCGCAGGCGATCGAGGAGGGCGTGCGGTGGGAACCGCCGCTGTTGACGATCACCAGGGTCGCCACCCGCGACACCGAACTCGGCGGAGTCGCGATCCCGGCCGGGTCGAGCGTGATGCCGATGCTGGGCGCCGCCAACCGGCAGGAGGACCGCTACCCCGATCCAGACACGTTCAACATCCACCGGCAGCAGAGGCCGAATCTGGCCTGGGGGCACGGCGTGCACGTCTGCCTCGGCATGCACCTGGCCCGCCTCGAGATGCGCACGGCCATCAACCTGCTGCTCGACCGGCTGCCGAATCTTCGGCTGGACCCCGAGGGGGACGACCCGCACATCCGCGGCCAGGTCTTCCGGTCACCGACGTCGGTTCCGGTGCTGTTCGAGCCCCAATAACCGGCCCCGCAGCGGCTGCAACTTGCCAATCGGCTAGTTTGCGGTAAGGCTCTCCGTAGCCCCTCCATGATTCAGAAGAGAGTGACAGATATGACTGAGGCTGTAAAGGTCCGCTTCGAGCCGAAAATGATGATCGACGGCAAGCTCGTCGAGGGCCAGGCCGGTACCTTCACCAACATCAACCCGGCGACCGAAGAGTCCCTCGGCGAGGTTTCCGATGCCTCGAAGGAGGACATGCATCGGGCCATCGACGCCGCCCGGCGCGCCTTCGACGAGACCGACTGGTCGACCAACAAGGAGCTGCGCAAGCGCTGCCTGCTGCAGCTGCACGAGGCGATCGAATCCGAGATCGACGAGCTGCGCGAGGAGCTGATCCTCGAGGTCGGCTCGCCGCGGGCCATCACCTTCGGGCCTCAGCTGGACGCGCCGCTGGAAGACGGGCTGAAGTACCCGGCCCGGCTGATTGACGAGTACGCCTGGGAAACCGACCTGGGCGACAAGGTGATCAGCCTGACCGGCACGCTGACCACCCGCAAGGTGTGGCGGGAACCGGTGGGCGTCGTCGGCGCGATCGTGCCGTGGAACTTCCCCTTCGAGGTCACCCTCAACAAGCTGGGCCAGGCGCTGGGCACCGGCAACACGGTGGTGCTCAAGCCCGCACCGAACACGCCGTTCAACGCGAACCGGCTGGGCCGGCTCATCGCCGAGAAGACCGACATCCCCGCCGGCGTGGTCAACGTCGTCACCGCCTCGGACCACTTCGTGGGTGAGGAGCTGACGCTGTCGCCGAAGGTCGACCTGATCTCGTTCACCGGCTCGACGGTGGTGGGCAAGCGGATCATGGAGAAGGGCGCCGCCACGATGAAGCGGCTGTTCCTCGAACTCGGCGGCAAGTCGGCCACCATCGTCTTGGAGGACGCGGACTTCGCGACGGCCTGCATGGTCGGCATCGCGCCCTGCATGCACGCCGGTCAGGGTTGCGCGAACCCCACCCGGCTGCTGCTGCCGCGGTCCCGCTACGACGAGGGCGTGGAGATCCTGAAGAACATCTACGAGAACGTCACATGCGGCGACCCGCAGGACCCGGGAACGTTGTGTGGGCCGGTGATCTCGCAACGGCAGTTCGACCGCGTGACGGGCTACATCCAGAAGGGCGTCGAAGAGGGCGCCACGGCGCTGGTCGGCGGCCCCGGTGCGGAAACGGGCTTCGACAAGGGATACTTCATCCGGCCAACGCTTTTCACCAACGTCGACAACAAGATGACCATCGCGCAGGAGGAGATCTTCGGCCCGGTGCTCTCGGTCATCCCTTTCGACGACGAAGAGGACGCCATCCGGATCGCCAACGACAGCGTGTACGGGTTGGCCGGCAACGTGTTTGCCGGCTCCCTCGAGCGTGCGCTGTCGGTGACCCGCCGCATCAAGGCCGGCTTCATGGGCGTCAACGGGGGCGCCCCGTACGGTGCCGACACGCCGTTCGGCGGCTACAAGGAAAGCGGTGTGGGCCGCCAGAACGGTGTGGCCGGATTCGACCAGTACACCGAGATCAAGTCGGTCGCCTACCCGGCCGTGTAGCAAGGTTCCCCTTCGGCGAGATTGCCGTCAGGGTCGCAGTTTTCGGCTTGATCGCGACCGTGGCGGCAATCTCCGTTTCTGGTCCTCATTTTCGGGCTCCTCGGCTTGACCTAATATTTGTTCAGCCTTAGATTGGCTGGAGAGGTCGCGTCGCCCGGGTTGACGTCGGTGCGCGGTTACCTGGATGCCTAGGAGTCCTGTTGAACGAATTCGATTCGGTGGATTTCTTCACCGACCTGTCCCTGATTCCCGACCCGTACCCGTACTTCGACCACCTGCGCGCGCGGTGCCCGGTGCTGGCACGACCTGAGCAGGGCGTCCTGGCCGTAACGGGTCACTCCGAAGCGCTCGCGGTCTATAAGGATCCGGCGTTCTCGTCCTGCGTCTCGGTCGCCGGCCCGTTTTCGGGGCTGCCGTTCGAGCCCGAGGGCGACGACATCGGCAGCCTGATCGAACAGCACCGGTCGCAGATCCCGATGAGCGAACACATCGTGACGCAGGACCCGCCGGAGCACGCCAGGACGCGAGGCCTGCTCAGCCGCCTCCTGACCCCCAAGCGGCTCAAGGAGAACGAAGACTTCATGTGGCGGCTCGCCGATGAGCAGCTCGACGAGTTCGTATCCCGAGGCCGCTGCGAATTCCTCGACCAGTACGCGCGGCCGTTCTCCGGCCTGGTCATCGCCGACCTGCTGGGAGTTCCCATCGAGGATCACGAAGAGTTTCGGGATGTGTTCTCGGGCAAGTTCTCCGGTGGCGTCCAGGACGATTCGGTGACGCGGGCGCACAATCCGCTGGAATACCTCGACGAGAAATTCACCACGCACATCACCGACCGCCGCCGAGCGCCACGCGAAGACGTGTTGACCGAGCTGGCCCACGCGAAGTATCCCGACGGTTCGACTCCCGATGTCATCGACGTCGTCCGGCTGGCGACGTTCCTGTTCGCGGCCGGTCAGGAAACCACGACCAAGCTGCTGAGCTTCGGTGTCCGCACGCTCGCGGAGAACCAGGAGTTACAAAAGCTGCTCCGCGAAGATCGCGGCCGCATACCGAATTTCGTCGAAGAGACGCTGCGGATGGAAAGCCCGGTCAAATGTCACTTCCGGATGGCGCGCACGACGACGTCGATCGGTGACACCGAGGTCCCGGCGGGAAGCACCGTCATGTTGCTGCCCGGTGCGAGCAATCGGGATGCGCGAAAGTTCGAGCAGCCCGACGAGTTCCGCATCGACCGGCCCAACGTGCGAGAGCATGTGGCCTTCGGTCGCGGCAATCACTCGTGCCCGGGCGCACCGCTGGCCCGCGCGGAGGGGCGAATCTCGTTGAACCGCATACTCGACCGGATGGGGGACATCGCGATCGCCGAGGCCGAGCACGGGCCGCCGGACGCCCGCCGCTACACCTACGACCCGACCTGGCAGATGCGGGGCCTGTCCGAGCTGCACCTCGAATTCACCCCGATGTCGTGACTTCCCACCAAATCGGCGAGTGGGATCCCGGCTTCACCGAGCGCTTCGTCGCCGCGGCAGAACCCCTGGCGCGGCGCTGGTTTCGCTTCGAGGTGCGTGGGCTGGAATCGGTGCCGCCTCGTGGTGGTGCCCTGATAGTCGGCAACCACTCGGGCGGCATGCTCACGCCCGACGTGCTGATCTTCGCGGCGGCGTTCTACCGAAGATTCGGCTACCGACGCCCGCTGTACACGCTCGGCCATGACGGGATGTTCGTCGGGCCGATGTCGCGATGGCTGACCCGGCTGGGCGTCATTCGCGCCACCTCCGCGAACACCGCGCGGGCGCTGCGGTCCGGCGGCGTGGTGCTGGTGTTTCCGGGCGGCACCTACGACGCCTATCGACCGACGCTGGCCGAGAACGTCATCGACTTCAACGGCCGCACCGGGTACGTCCGGGCGGCGATCGATGCGCGGGTGCCGATCGTGCCGGTGGTCTCCATCGGCGGCCAGGAAAGCCAGCTGTTCCTCACCCGCGGCACGTGGCTGGCCAAGCGGCTGGGCCTGTCGCGCTGGCGCTCGGACATTCTGCCCATCACCGTGGGGTTTCCGTTCGGACTCAGCATGCTCGTGCCGCCCAACCTGCCGTTGCCGACCAAGATCGTCAGCGAAGTCCTCGAACCGATCGACGTCGCCACCCGGTTCGGCGATCAGCCCGGCGTCGCCGACGTCGACGCGCATGTCCGTTCGGTCATGCAGGCCGCCCTGGACGGCCTGGCTCACCAGCGACGCTTTCCCGTCCTGGGCTAAGGCCTCGCCGTGGCTTGCGGCATCGCGCCCGGCACGGTCGCCACGTCATCGGCCAACCCTGCGGCAGCGCGGATTTCGCGGAATGCGCCGACCATGGCGTCGGTGAGTTCATGGGGGTCGCCGAGGGTGCGGTCGTCGGCGATCACCGATATGTTCAGCTGATCGACGTAGCTCCACACGGTGATGTTGATCCCGCAGGCGGTGATCAACGGTCCGGCGGAATAGATTTCGCTGACCGGGGCGCCGGCGAAACGGCCGCGCTCACGCGGCCCCACCACGTTGGAGATCGGAATATTGAACAACCTGTTTCGGGTGTACCGCCGGGCCAACCATCGGAACGCCAGGGGAGCGGCAGCGCCGGGCAGGTAGCTGATCAACTTGCCATAGAGTTCCGGGCCGAACAGCTCGTTGTTCTCCTTGGCGATCGTCGTTGCCACGGACGTCAGGCGCACGCGCCGCAGCGGATCGCCGATGTGGGTGGGTAGCGACACCGCCATGCCCCCGAGCTCGTTGCCGCTGATCCGCTGCGGCGACCTGTCCGTAGTGGCCGGGACGGAGGCGACCAGGGGCTGGTTTGCGCTGCCGTCGTAGCGCAAGAGCAGTTCACGCAGTGCGCCCGCCGCGATCGCCATCACCATATCGTTGATGGTGATCTGCAGCTGCCTACCGGTCTGTTTGACCTGAGGTAGCGACAGCGTCGCGGTGGCGAAAGTCCTTGCCGGAGAGACGATATGGTTGAGGAAAGTCGGCGGCGCGTGCAGCATCCGGGCGAGGTCCGGTTGGCTGCCGCGCTGCCGGGCGCGCCGCCGCAGCCGCCGCGCCCCGCCGAGCGCCTCGGCTATCACCCCGGGTAACGCGGCGGCCTGCCGGGCATGATCCGCGGCGGCCGCACGCAGCAGCCGCGCCGTCGAGGGCGGAATGCACGTGGTGTCGTTGTCCCGGTCGTCCTGCACCGGGCCGGTCAAATCCATGAGCCTGGTCAGCAGATTGGCTGAGGCGACGCCGTCGGCCAGGGCGTGGTGCATCTTGCCGATGATCGCGAACTTGTTGTCCGCCAAGCCTTCGGCGAAGTGGAATTCCCACAGCGGACGGTCGCGGTCCAGTGGCACCCCGGCAATCTGGCCGATCACCCCGTCGAGCTCCCGACGGCCACCCGGGGTGGGCACCCGAACGCGCCGCACATGATAGTCGAGGTCGACCTCGCAATTCTGCAACCACATCGGGTGATGCAATCGCCACGGGATGTCGATCAGCTTGTAGCGCAACGGATCCAGCCGATGCAGTCGCCGGTGCAGCGTGCGCCGGAAAACGTCGAAGCTGACCTCGCCGTCGTAGCTGACGGTGTCGACGATCGCCACCTTCAAGGTGTGGGTATGCAGGTTCGGCGTCTCGCTGTACAGCAGCATCGCGTCCATGCCGTTGAGCCGCTTCACCCGACCATTATTGCCCTGCACCCGCGGTCGTGAGAACAAAATTCTGGTTCGGCGGCACGCGGCGAGCCCGGCTTCGCGCCAGAACCACCCCCGGGCTCCACCCGCCCAACCCCTTGGTTGACAATCGACGCAAGACTCCATTCTTTTCGAAGTCCACGTGTCAAAGGAGACAAGACCATGGCTGAAGCCGTCATCGTCGAGGCAGTGCGTTCACCGATCGGCAAGCGCAACGGCGGATTGTCCGGGGTGCACCCGGCGGATCTTTCCGCGCAGGTGCTCAACGGCCTGGTCGACAAGGCGGGCGTCGACCCGGCCCTGGTCGACGACGTCATCTGGGGCTGCGTCATGCAGGCCGGCGAGCAGGCCCTCGACATCGGCCGCACCGCCCTGCTGACCGCCGGCTGGCCCGAGACCGTCCCGGGCGTGACCGTGGACCGCCAGTGCGGTTCGAGCCAGCAGTCCATCCACTTCGCGGCCGCCGGCGTCGTCGCCGGACACTACGACGTCGTCGTCGCCGGTGGTGTCGAGTCGATGTCGCGGACCCCGATGGGCGCCTCGCTGGCCAACGGCGGGCGCCCGTATCCCCAGGCCTTCCTGGACCGCTACCAAGGCCAGATCCCCAACCAGGGCATCGGCGCGGAGATGATCGCCGAGCAGTGGGGGTTCGACCGCACCACGCTGGACCAGTTCAGCCTCGACTCGCACGAAAAGGCTGCCGCCGCACAGGATTCCGGAGCATTCGATGACCAGATCGTGGGCATCAAGGATCAGGACGGCAACGTGGTTCTCAAGGACGAAGGCATCCGCCGCGGCACCCCGATGGAGAAGATGGCCTCGCTGAAGCCGGCCTTCAAGGAGGACGGCGTGATCCACGCCGGCAACTCCTCGCAGATCTCCGACGGCTCGGCGGCGATCCTGTTCATGTCCGCCGAGAAGGCCAAGGAACTGGGGCTCAAGCCGATCGCCAAGGTGCACACCGCGACGCTGGCCGGAGCCGACCCGGTGATCATGCTGACCGCGCCTATCCCGGCCACCCAGAAGGTGCTCAAGCGGTCCGGGCTGTCCATCGGCGAGATCGGCGCCTACGAGGTCAACGAGGCGTTCGCGCCGGTCCCGCTGGCCTGGCTCAAGGACATCGGCGCCGACGAGAGCAAGCTCAACCCCAACGGTGGCGCAATCGCGCTGGGTCACCCGCTCGGCGGATCCGGTGCCCGGATCATGACCACCCTGCTGTATCACATGCGGGACAAGGGAATTCAGTACGGGCTGCAGACCATGTGTGAAGGTGGCGGCCAGGCCAACGCCACCATCGTGGAACTGTTGTGACCCAGCCGCCGGGGGCCCTGGCCGAGCGTCGGGGCAACGTGATGGTGATAACCATCAACCGGCCGGAAGCCCGCAACGCGGTGAACGCCGCCGTCAGCATCGGCCTCGGGGATGCGCTCGAAGAGGCGCAGCACGACCCCGAGGTGCGGGCGGTGGTGGTCACCGGCGCCGGCGACAAATCGTTCTGCGCCGGGGCCGACCTCAAGGCGATCGCGCGCCGGGAGAACCTGTATCACCCGGACCATCCCGAATGGGGCTTCGCCGGATACGTGCACCACTTCATCGACAAGCCCACGATCGCGGCGGTGAACGGTACCGCCCTGGGCGGTGGCACCGAGTTGGCGCTGGCCAGCGATCTGGTGGTGGCCGACGAACGCGCGCAGTTCGGTTTGCCCGAGGTCAAGCGCGGGCTGATCGCCGCCGCGGGCGGCGTGTTCCGCATCGTCGAGCAGTTGCCCCGCAAGGTGGCGATGCGGCTGCTGCTGACCGGCGAACCGCTGTCCGCGGCCGCCGCCTGCGAATGGGGCCTGATCAACGAGGTCGTCGCGCCGGGCTCCGTGCTGGACGCCGCGCTGGCCCTGGCCGAGCGCGTCACCGTCAACGCGCCGCTGTCTGTGCAGGCCAGCAAGCGGGTGGCCTACGGAGTCGACGACGGTGTCGTCGTCGCTGACGAACCGGGCTGGGAGCGCACCATTCGCGAGATGAAGGCGCTGCTCAGGTCCGAGGACGCCAAAGAGGGGCCGCTGGCGTTCGCCGAGAAGCGGGAGCCGGTCTGGAAGGCGCGCTAGTGCCGGCGCGGTATCAGCGCTAATGCGCGAGGATGTTGACCCCGCGGCCGAACACCGCGGGTAGCAGCGCGCAGGTCGGGACGACCGCGCGGCGCACCGCCCGCGGCGTGCTGGCCAGCACCAGCGCGCGGGTGAGCAGCCGGTAATCGCGGGTGATCCGGTGCCACGCCGTCTCGTACGCGGCCGGCCTCTCGTTCACGATGGCGTCGACCGCCGCGGCGGACTGCTTGAACGCCAGGCTGATGCCCTCGCCGGTGAGCGCGTCCTCGTAGCCGGCCGCGTCCCCGACCAGCAGCACCCGCCCCGCCACCCGGCGCGAGACCACCTGCCGCAAGGGTCCGCAGCCGCGGGGCTGCCCGGGCTCGGCGCCGTGCAGCTGGCGGGCCAGCCGCGGGAACCACGCCGGGTCGGGCCGGCCGCGCGACAGGATGGCCACCCCGACCAGGTCGGGCTCGACCGGTGTCACGTACGCCTCGCCCCAGCGCGACCAGTGCACCTCGACGAATTCCGACCAGGCCGGTACCCGGTAGTGCCAACGCACGCCGTAGCGCCGCGGCGTCCCCGCCGTCGCGGAGATTCCGACGGCGCGCCGCACCTGCGAATGCAGCCCGTCGGCGGCCACCAACCATTTCGCGCGCACGCCGGCGGCCGAGACACCGTGGGCGTCCTGCGCCACCTTCGTCACCCGCGCGCGGATCCAGTCGGTGTCCTGCTCCTTGGCGCGCGCGGCCAGCGCCGCGTGCAACGTCGTGCGGCGCACGCCGCGCCCCGGCCCGCCACGAAATTGCGCCTGCGCTCGCCGCCGCTCACTCACGTACGCGATCCCGTGAAAGGGCATGCCGACGGGATCCACGCCCAGCGAGGTCAATTCGGCCAAGCCGCCCGGCATCAACCCCTCGCCACACGCCTTGTCGATGGGCCCGTCCCGCGGTTCGGCCACGATCACCGAAAGTCCTTGGCGGCGAGCGTGTAACGCCGTCGCCAGCCCGCCCGGGCCGCCGCCGACGATCAACAGGTCCGCGTCGTAGGACATGAGCGCCGCTCCTCTCCCCCGCAAGCGGGAGGTGCCCCCGCATCGCTCTTTCGCTCTGCATCGTCGCCAGCGCGGTCGCTCACGTGTAGCCCAACGCCGAGTTCTCCACCTGTAGACGCACCCTGAGCAACGCGGCGTTGGCCAGCGTGAACAGCGCCGCGGTCAGCCACGCCGTGTGCACCAGCGGCAGTGCCAAGCCTTCGGCCACCACTGCAACGTAGTTCGGGTGGTGCAGCCAGCGGTAGGGACCCTGACGCACCAGCGGCGCCTGCGGCAGCACGATCACGCGGGTGTTCCATCGCCGGCCCAGCGTCGTGATGCACCACCAGCGCAGCGCCTGGCTGGCCACCACCACCGCCAGCATCGGCCAGCCCAGCCACGCGATGAAGGGCCGGTGCAGCGCCCACGGCTCGACGAGGCAGCCGACCAGCAACGCGGTGTGAATGGTCACCATCACCGGATAGTGGGACCGGCCAAACTCCTTGGCGCCCTGCGTAAACGACCATCGCGCATTGCGGGTGGACACCACCAGCTCCGCCACGCGCTCCAGCCCGACCGCCAGCACCAGCAGGTAATACATGGCTACAGTCTTTACCAGCTCTACCAGGCCAGCAGCACCAGCTCGGAGCAGAACGCCGGGCCCATCGCGATCATCAACCCCATCGAGCCGGGCGGGGGCGGATCGGCGAGGTTGGCCGCGAGCACGTCGAGCACCGAGACCGACGACAGATTGCCGTTATCGCGCAACGAGTTTCGTGTGTGGTCGAGAGCGGCCGGGGGAAGGTCCAGGACGCTCTCGACGGTCTCTATCACCCGCGGGCCGCCCGGGTGGCACACCCAGGTCGTCACATCGCGCGGGGTCAGCCCGTGGTCGGCGAGGAAATCGCGGACGTCGTCGCCCAGATACTTCTCTGCGATGGTGGCGACGTCGGCGGACAGCACGATCCGGAAGCCGTCGGCGCCGATCTTCCAGCCCATGATCTCCTCGGTATCGGGATAGAGGTGGCTGCGGGTGGCCAGCACGCGGGGACCGGTGTGTTCGCGGCCGGCGCGGTTGGCGCCCTCGGTGATCACCACCGCCGCCCCGTCCCCGAACAGGCTGGTGGCGACGAGATTGGCGACCGACCTGTCCTGGCGTTGAACGGTCAGCGAGCACAGCTCCACCGCGAGCAGCGCGGCCGTGTGATCGGGGAAGGCGCGCAGGTAGTCGTGCATGCGCGCCACGCCCGCCGCACCGGCCACACACCCCAGGCCGAACAGCGGGACACGCTTGACGTCGGGGCGCAGCCCGACCCGCGTCGCCAGCCGCGCCTCCAGCGTGGGAACCGCCAGCCCGGTGACCGTCGTGGAAAACACGATGTCGAGCTCCGATGGCTTGACCTTGGCCTCATCCAGCGCGGCCACCAGCGCCTGCTCGCCCAGATCCAGCGCGACCTCGAGATAGGCGTCGTTGGCCTCGGTGAACCCGCTCAGCTCGCGATAGCGCGGCAGCCGCAACGCGGTGTTGCGGAACTCCACCCCGCTGCTCGACGCGAAACGGCGAAAGTCCGGACCGGCGATGTCGGTGAGCGCGCAGAGAAATCCGTCCATTGCCGGCGTTGCGGTGAAGTTTCCACCCAATCGCTATACCCAAAGCGAAGCCATCTGCGCGCTCACCGACATCGCCGGTCCGGACTTTCGCCGTTTCGCGTCGAGCAGCGGGGTGGAGTTCCGCAACACC
>NZ_LZLU01000152.1:0-58758 GCF_001673415.1 Mycobacterium sp. 1165196.3
TGGAGTTCAAAGCTCGGCTCCCCTTTGATGACCGCGCGGATCAGCGGCGCCTTCTCGCCCGGCGCCAGCGGCTTCATACCCCACTGCGGAAGGTCACGGGTGAGCACCCACTCCTCGTGAATGGCCAGCAACGGGCGCCCTGACCAGTGACCGACCCACGAGAACCGCTGCCCGACAACCATTCCCGACTCGATCGTGCCGGCCAAGACCTCGATGTCGTGTGGCAGCGTGGTGGCGTCGACCGCCACATCGATGTGCGACAGGGTGATGCCGAGGACGTCGGCCGTGGCGTTGAGGGCCTGGCGGTAGGCCATGTCGAGCTTCCTGATGATCGGGGAATCAACGCTGACATCTTCCGGTGGCCTGCCCATGCCCATGAGGTCCACCAGCATCGGCCGGCTGCTTACGGCCGAGACATCGGTGGCCTCGTAGAGATCGATGCGGTCGATGGACTTGCTCAACCCCGTCACCGTCGCGACGAGTCGCTCGAACATGAAGCCGGGGTTCTCACCCGCCGCGTGGAAGCGTGACCCGCCCGCTCGGCACGCCTTGGTGAATGCCGATTCGGTCTCCGCGGCGCAGGTGGGCAGATGGTTGTACGACGTTGTGGTGATGACGGTGCTGCCCGCCGCGAGGAGGCGGCAGATGTCCTCGGCATTCGTCTCGACGGCGTGTGCCTTGCTGGCCGCATGCACAACGACATCGGCGCTCAGGGCGATGATCTCGTCCTTGTCCGCCGTCGCGATCACGCCCGTCGTCGGTGGTAGCCCGCAGAGCGCACCCGCATCGAGACCGGCCTTCGCCGGCTCGTACACCAGCACGCCGACCAGCTGATAACGCGGATTCTCAATCAGCTCCTGCAGCGCGGCCCGACCGACGGCGCCAGTTGCCCACTGGACGACTCGAATGACCAATCGAATGCTCCAGGTTGCGCTTTCGGATTTTCCCGAGTTTCTGGTTCGTCCAACCTACATCATGTAGGTTTGCAACCGACAAGGTGTATGTTGAGCGGGCCGTACGGGAGGTGCACGTGGCGGAGCCTACGGTTAGTGACGACATCGAGCAACGCATTCGCGAGGCGCAGGACAAGTTCAATGCCGGAATGGGCGCCGACGGCGACGCGACCCCCTACCCGCTGCTGCGCGAGCTCCGTAGGAAGGCGGCCGTGCACCCCGGGTGGCCGGAGATGGGCGTCCCCGAGGACGGACCCGAGGGCACTAAGACATTCACGGCGTACTCGTTCGACGCGGTCAAAGCCGTCTTCACCGACAACGTCACGTTCAGCACCCGCATCTATGAGGATGTGGTGCGACCGCTGCAAGGTCCGACGATCCTGGAGATGCAGGAACCCGAGCACGCGACGTATCGCAGGTTGCACGAATTCGCTTTCGCCAGGTCCTCGATGAAACGCTGGGACACCGAACTCGTTGGGCCCCTGGTGGATCGCACGATCACGAAGTTCCGCGGCGACAAGCGCGCCGACTTGGTCGCCGCAGTGTTCATGCCGATCCCGGTCCGAATCATCGCCGCCCTTCTCGGGTTACCCGAATCCGATATCGGGGAGTTCCACCGGTTGGCGATCGACCTGCTGGGCTTTCGCGCCGACATGGAAGGCGCGTTGAGGGCCTCGGCGGAGATGAAGGAATACTTCATCGGAATCCTTGCCGACCGGCGCAAGTCGCCGAAGGACGACATGGTGACCATCTTGTCGCGGGCCGAAATCGACGGGGTCAGGATGTCGGACGAGCAAATCTACGGGTTTATGCGCAATCTCTTGCCCGCGGGTGCGGAGACGACGTCGCGCTCGACGGCCAGCCTCGCGTTCGGCCTGTTGACCCATACCGACCAACTCGCTGCGGTGCGCGCCGACCGCAGCCTGTTGCCGCAGGCGATCGAGGAGGGGATCCGGTGGGAGACACCGCTGCTCAACTTCATTCGGGAAGTCACCGCCGACACCGATTTTTACGGGCGCCACATCCCGAAGGGCTCGACGATGGTGGTCAACCTCGGCAGCGCCAACCACGACGAAACACGCTGGCAGGATGCCGAGTCCTTCGACATCTTCCGGGAGCGCAAGCCGCACATCGGGTTCGGCCACGGCGCCCACGTGTGCTTGGGGATGCACCTGGCGCGGTTGGAGAGCACCAAGATCTTCAACGCGCTGCTCGACGAGCTTCCGGGGTTGCGGCTCGATCCCGACGCCCCGTCACCGTACGTGACCGGCACGATGTTCCGTTCGCCACCGCGCCTCGATGTGGTGTGGGATTGAAGGAGATCGCCTGACATGACTCGCGTGATCCAGTGGGCGACCGGGGTGACCGGCACGATGGCGCTGCGCCACGTCTTGAGCCGGCCGGACCTGCAGCTGGCCGCTGTCCGGGTGTACGACGCGGCAAAAGCCGGGATGGACGCGGGCACGCTGTGCGGGCTGCCGCAAGCAGGTGTGCTCGCGTCCGCCGATCGGCACGCGATCATCGGCACCGATGCGGACGTGGTGCTCTACATGGGCAAAGTGGAGACCGATACGCCGGGCTGCTTCACCGATGTCTGTGATCTGTTGGCCTCGGGCAAGAATGTGATTGCTACCGGCAGCCGGTTTGTCCATCCCCGTTCGCTCCACGAATCGCTGGCGAACGACATCGAAAAGGCTTGTGGTGCGGGCCGATCCTCGTTTCTCGGGCTAGGCCTGTACCCGGGTTTCGTCGCTGAGTCGCTCGCGCCGGTCCTATCCCGGCTGACCGAGCGCACCGAGCGGATCAGCGTGCGGGAGGTGCTGAACTACTCGACCTATGCGAGCCACGACCTGATCTTCAACGCGATGGGTTTCGGTCATGCGCCGGATGACCCCACCCCGTTGCTGTCCAACACCGACTATGCCGCGAGCGCATGGATCGGCAGCGTGACGGTGCTTGCGCAGGCGCTCGGACTCCATATCCGGTCCGTCGAGGGGTTCCGCGAGGTCGTGACGACACCGAGGACGCTGACGGTGGCTGCCGGGGTGATTCCTGCAGGAACCGTGGGCGCCATGCGCTTCGGCGTCGTAGCCGACTGCGGCGAAACCACACTTGCCGTCGAACACCTCACCAGGATGGCCGACGACCTGGCCCCCGACTGGCCGACGGAGATCGGTTATGCGGTGACCTTTGCAGGAAAGCCGAACATGACCTTTCAACTCGTGATCGGCTCCGACGGGGAGGACCACGCCGAGCAGGGCTGTCTGGCCACCGCCATGCACGCCATCAATGCCATCCCCGCGGTGATCGCCGCTGAGCCAGGACTTTACGACTTGTCGACGATCGCCCCGTTCGTCGCGCACTGGACTGAGTGCGGCGTCGTACCGACGAGGTAGGCGCGAGCCCCTAGACCCGCCGTGACGCCGCAAGGAGAGGTGAGTGCTCAAACCGATTGAATTTCAGGTGCTCCACGAGACACCGTCCCTCGCCCATTACCGTCGCGACTGGGTCCCCAGTCCCGGGATGGGACTGTCGGGCATCTGGCTTGGGGCGGTCGTCGCCGACGCATCCGGTCAGAATTACTGGGGAGTGCGGGGATGTGACGACTTCCTCACCGGTATGACTCACGTCGTTTCTCCGGTGTGTGGATTTCGATCGCTACCGAAAAGCCTTGAGGACGACTCGCCCCACCTCTTCCTCGAGTACTCGACGCTTGACTGGTTCGAACCGCTGCAATACGCCGACGATGGCGAGACCGTGCGGCTTTCGTATCCAAGTGGACGGATTGAACGCGATGCCAACGAACTCCACTGGCATGACGCCAGCAGGCGATGGGAGATGCACGGCCGGACCGTCAGTGACATCGTCATCACGCACGTGCCCGCCCAGGACGGCATCGACGACGACGTCTACTACCGCCATGAACTGATGTACGCCACCGGCCGGGTGGACGGTATCGAGGTATCCGGCTACGCACATCAGGACTTTGCGTACGGACCGCCGGGAAAGGTGTACACCGAACTCCCCATCGCTCGGCACCTGCAAGGTATGTGGGTGTCGTGGCTACATGAGTTGGACGATGGGCAGCTGGGCGGCGGCAGCTTCTGGCAGGGGCGCGAAGGTGTCGCGTTCGGCCCGGGCTATCACGTCAAAGGCGGTGTCACCATGGCGCATAAGGACATCACCGCGGAGCCGACATTCAACAAGACCGGACGAATGACCGCGCTTGACGCGACCATCGGCACCGATTCGTACAGCTTCGCGTTCGAATCCAGCGGCAGCCCACTGCACGTTTTCGGCTCCCTGACAAGGACCTCGTCCGGTGCACAGCCGGCACGAAGCTGGTGCTGGGTGGAGTACAGCGGCAATATGCTGACACCGGAGCTGCTCGACGCCGCCACCGCCGTGTTCAAGCTGGCGCGGGGGCTCGACCGATGACGTGGGTCAGACGAAGTCCGATCCGCCGTCGACGTTGACGGTGGCGCCGGTCACGTAGCCGTTTCGTCGTGACGCCAGGTAGGCGGTGACGGACGCGATCTCTTCGGGCAGGCCGGCGCGACCGACATCGCAGGGATGGCCGTAGGTCTTCTCGACCCAGGTCATCACGTGATTCGGATCCGATGAGTCCAGGCCGTCCGCGGCGAGCACATCCCGCAGGATCTCGGTGAAACTGGCCGTCACGATGGTTCCGGGGCAGACACAGTTGACCAGGATACCCTCAGCGCCAAGACTTTTGGACAGGTTCTTGGTGAAGCTCGACAGTGCCGATTTGGCGGCCGTGTAGGCGACCAGGCGTGAGCTCTGACGCTGGATCGAGTGCGCCGACAGTGTAACGATGCGAGCCCAATCCGCCGATCGCAACATTGGCAGTGCGGCCCGCACCGAACGCACAGCGGACAGAGTGCCGAGATCGAAAGCGGCGTACCAGTCGTCGTCGTCGAGATCTTCGAACGCGCCCGCACCCGGACCGACGGTGTGCACAAGGACATTCAGGTTATCCCAGGCGTGGCCTATGGACGCGAACGCCGATGTGATGGACTCGGCATTGGACATGTCAACGCTGACCGTCAGCACTTCGGGAGCACCCGCGCTGCGGATTCGCCTCGCAGCCGAGTCCAACCCAGTATGGCCGCGTGCCATGATCGCCACTGACGCGCCCTCGGCGCCGAGACTCTCGGCGATCGCCAGCCCCATCCCTTTGCTGCCTCCGGTGACGACCGCTGTTGCTCCGTCGAAACCTAGGTCCATCGCGCGGCCCTTTCTCTATCCGGCGCCGGTGAAGCCTGCTGCCCTTTGATGATTCGCGGAGCGAGGTGGACGATCTCACTAACCACAGTCGGGTTGGTGCGTGAGATCGCGATGAGGGAAAGCATTGCATTGGCCACGTCCTCGACGGTGGACATCTCATCCGGAATCTGACCTCTGCGCGCCCAGGCGCGATATAGGTCGGCCAGCAGGTCGCGATCGGCTCCGCGCAGTATCTCGGTGTCACAAGTGGGGCCAACGCTGACCCGGATTACCGCGATCTCGGGATGTTCGGCGCGCCAGGAGCGCAAGATCTCGTCGAGCGCGGCTTTGCTCGCATGGTAGGCCGCCACACCCGCTCTGGGGCGGCCCACATCGTGACTCGACGCGACGACGACCGTGGCGTTGTCGGCCAAGTGGGGGAGAGCCGTCCGCAGTACGTGGGAGGCACCCACGGCATTGACGGCGTATGCGTGCAGCCACGTCTCCACATCCGTCTCTTCGATCAACGCGAACGGGACTACCGCGCTGGTGAATACGACAGCGTCGAGCTTCCCGAAGTTGGTGGCAACCTCGTTGATGACAGATTCGATAGCGCGCGGATCGGACACGTCGAGCTCGTGCGCCGATCCGCCGAGCCGATCGGCAAGCTCCGACAGCCGTTCTACCCGCCGTGCGGCGAGGGCTACCGCCGCGCCCCGGGAGTGGGCGGCGAGGGCCAACGCCTGCCCGATGCCCGAAGATGCCCCGATGATCAACATCCGCGTCCCCGCGATGCTGGAGTGCCGGTCGCTCATACTCTACTTCCTTCGCGTGATTTCACGATTGACGGCTGCGTTGACGCTACCGCAATTCTCGCCACTGAGAATTATTATTCTCAGTGGCGAGTCGACGCTGCTGGCGTTGCGGACTAAATCCGAACAGCTCAGAGAAAAGCTTGTTTACGCCCGTCGGTAACGCATATTCTCGACGGGTCGAGGGTCTCTCTCGCCGGCCGGGAAAGGACGGGAAGCGGATGCGGGACGTGGCGGTGCCTGCCCGGGGGTCATGACGAATACCGTTGGCGCGGCTAGCGAAGCAGGGTCATTCGAGCCCATGGACACGAGTGGTTCGCTGTCGCCATCGCGGTCTAGCGTCGGCTGGGGACTGTGCGCCGTCGCTTACTTGGCCTTTGCGGTGGTGACCGTCGCGACGATCCAATCGGGAACGCACGGGGATTCCCGCATCACCAACCCTAGGCCGGGGCCGGCGCCAGATCCGCCGTTCCTCGGGTTCGATAACTGGCCGCTGGTAGTTGCACTCAGTTCCGTCCCGTTGGCGATCGGCCTGATCGGATCGCTGGTGTGGTTATCGGTGCGGCAGCGCAGGGTGCACTGGGCGGTGGTGATCGCGTTCGCCGGCTTGATCACCGGCGCGCTGGATCCATTGGCCAACTGGGCGACATTCGCGATTTTCGACCCGCGCATGCTGCACTTCCCACTGTCATGGCCGTATGTCGGTATTGCGCCGGAACTCGAGCCCGCGTTGTCGTTCCTCGGTGGTTACGCGGCCTATTACCTGCTCAACGGCTTGGGAATCCTGCAACTTCACGACCGATTCTTGGCCCCACTGGTCCGGCACACCAGTTGGCTTGCGCGCCATCGGCTTGCCGCGGTTTTCCTCGGCGCGTTCGTCATCGCTGTACCGCTCAACGGGCTTGTGCAGTTCACCTGGCTGAGGTTCGGTATTTTTTACTACTCCGAGGCAGTCGGTCCCACCCTGCAGATTGGCGACATCCATTTCCCGCTCATCATGGCGGTGTATGACTCGTTCATCTTTGCGATGGTCGCCGTCATGTGCGTCCGTGACGACGGCGGCACGCTGGTGCTGATCAACGAGATCTCCCGCCGGCTTCCAGCGTGGCCGGGCCGCACCAAGGCCACGCTGACGCGCCAGCTCGTCGTTTCGGCTTCGGTGGGTCTCGTATCGTTCGCGATACCGCTCGCGATACTGGCCACACTGCGGGCCGCGGGATTGTCGTCACCCGCGTACGAGCAAAACCCGTATCCGAATGTCAAGGAATACGATCCTTACGGGCACCTCGAGAAATCGGGCAAGCCGGGACCCTTCTACAAATGAGTCGGATGACTGACAAAGCCTTCGCCCGCTATCGCGTCGTCCACATCGGGACCGGGCTCACAGGACGAGAGGCGTTACGCGCCACGATTATCGACCCGGCACTAGATCTCGTCGGCGTAAAGGTTTCCACGCCGAACAAGGTTGGAGCTGATGCGGGCCTACTGTGCGGTGTCGACGACGTGGGAGTGACGGCAACAGGCGACATGACGGAAATCGTTGCGCTAAAGCCTGATTGTGCATCCTACTGCGCAACAGCGGTCCGCCGGGAGGAAGACGCAATAGCGGATATCGCCGCGCTGCTGGAGTCGGGAATCAATGTCGTTACGATCTCGACAATTCCGATGGTGTACCCAGACGCCGCGCCGGATCGTTGGCGGGCAGTGCTCGATTCAGCCACCAAAGCGGGCAATTCGACGTTCTACGCTACCGGCAGCGAGCCCGGCTTCATCAGTCTCAATCTGCCGACAGCGCTGCTTTCCGGCGCGGGCGCGGTGGATTCGTATCGGATGGATGAGTACGCGGTCGCGTTGGATGAGTCCTATCCGATCTGGGATGTGTTGCATGAGTCGATGGGTTTCGGCAAGCCCGATGGACACGTACCCGCCCGCATTGCTTCGGGCAAGGTAAATCATGACTGGGAGACGGTTGTGCGCTACCTTGCGGACATTCTCGGGATGGAACTCGAACGCGTGGACCTCGATTGGGAGACAGTGCTGGCGCCAGACGATCTTCCGACCGCCGTCGGGGTGGTGCCGTCGGGAACAATCTGTGGGCATCGCTGGAAGCTTTCCGGAGTGATCAACGATCGGGACGTGGTCGCGGTCCAATACTTCGCGACGGTGAGCTCGACACCGTGGCCCGAAGGCTGGCCGAAGCCCTCGCGCGAGGACAAGGGCGGCATGGTTTTTCGTGTGGAAGGAAACCCCAGCATGAGCCTGGAGCTGTACTTCGACCAGCCCGACGCAAACGGGATCAACCCGGCTATCACGGCCACCGCGATGGCCGCGGTCAACGCCATCCCTCGCGTGGTAGCCGCGCCGCCTGGCGTCATCGCATCACCGCTGGCCGGACCCGAAATCGTCAGTCGACTATCCCGCACCCGGCGTTGACCCTATTCGCGCTGCTGCACGGCGGACTGCATTACGGCTCCTGCTGGGATGCGGTCCGCACCGAGCTATCACGACGAGGCCATCGCGCGCTCGCGCCGGATCTTCCGGTCGACGACGATTCGGCAGGAGCGCTGACATGGGCGCAAGTGGCGATCGACGCGATAGAGCGAGAAGCTGACAACCCGTCCGAGGACGTTGTCGTGGTCGCGCACTCTATCTCGGGGCTGTGCGCCCCCGTCATCGCCACCCTGTACCCGTTGCGCCGCATGGTGTTCGTCGGTGGCCTCCTGCCCGTTCCGGGCCAGTCGTTCGTGGAACACCTGGGCGCCAACCCCGACGCGATCACCTTTGCGGAGCCGGAAGAGCAGGGTGCCGGCCCGTTCGGCCTCACCTGGGAGTCGGTACGCGAAGGTTTCTACCATGACTGCCCGGAACCGTTGGCCCGTCGTGCATTCGACGAACTGCGGAACCAATCGTTCACCGTATTCACCGAGCGTTGTCCGATCGACCGCTGGCCCGATACGCCGTCGACCTACGTACTCATGCGGGACGACCGCGCGGTGGGGAAGTCATGGGCCAGGCGCAATGCCGCCGGCAGGGTCGGGGCACGGATCGTCGAATTGGACGGCGGGCATTCACCCTTCTTTGCCCGTCCGGCCGAGCTTAGCGCGGTGCTCCAGAGGTCAGCGTCCCCGGCATGAACGGAAACTCGTGAGCACCAACATGCCCCCGCGTAACCGGTTACGCCTTAGCGGCGCGACAATAGTCCGGCGAGCTGCTGCGCCAACTCCGACTTCTTCACCTTCCCGCTCGCGGTGAACGGGAGGTCCTGCTTGCCGGTGACCCAGATGAATTTCGGCACCTTGTACGCCGATAGCCTCGCACGCAGCTCTGCGCGCAACGACTCGCCGTCGAGCGCCGATTCGCCATGCGGCACCACCGCCGCGGCGACCACCGTCCCGTCATCGCTCTCGGCACCGACCACGTAAGCCTCGAGGACGCCGTCGCAGTCGGCGAGCGCAAGCTCCACCTCACTGGGCGTGACGTTGGTGCCGCCGCCCGTCTTGATCAGGTCGCCCAACCGCCCGGTGAAATTGATCCAACCGTCGTCGTACTCGACGCCGCAGTCGCCCGTCCGGTAATAACCGTCAGCGGTGAAGACCTCCTCACGCTCATGCTTGTGCAGCCGTTGCATCAATGAGTAGCCGCGAACCCAAATTTCGCCGGGCGTGCCCACGGGCACCGGCTGTCCTGTATCGGGATCGACCAGCAGATGGTGTAGTCCCTCGATGGATACGCCGCCTGTTTCGGACCGCTCGGGTGGCTGCGGCACGTAGGGATCCACCCCGATGTGATTGCCGCACAGTTCCGTCATCCCGAGAGCATTGGGGCCCTTTGGCCGACGGGGCGCGGGCACCATTGCCGGCATGCTGGTGCGTTGCACCGAACTCAGATCGCGTGCGGAAAAATCCGGATGCTCGGCCAAAGTCTTGCCCTGTTGCGGCCAGCCCAACGTGATTGTCGCCCGGTGTCGCTCCATGAGTTCCAGCGCCTCCGCAGGGTCGAATGCGGGCTGGGTGACCAGCGTTGCGCCATGGTGGATCACGGCATGCAGCCCGGTGATCAGACCTCCCACCCAGAAGAAGGGCATGGCGGTGAACATGACGTCGTCGTTGGCGACGCCGTAGGTGAAAGTGAGGTTATAAGAATGGCGCACCAGCGCGCCGTGCGTGTGGACCGGGCCCTTCGGGTCCCCGGTACTACCCGAGGTGTAGATGATCGTCACGTCATCGGCCGGTGTGACGCACATTTCCACATCGACCAGGAAATCGGCATCCTTGGCCGACACCTCCCCATCGGCGTTGATCGCTGTCGTCCAGGCCTGATCGGATGATCCCCACACCGCAACGGTCCTCAGAAACGGCGCCTTCCGCACCGCGATGCGGCCCGGCTCGCGCTGATCGCCCAGCCCGGGCAGCGCCTCCCGGAGGCGAGCGACGAAATCGTGATTGCGGAACCGCGACCACGTCAAGATGGCGCGCAGATCGGCATGGCGCGCAGTCCAAGCGAGTTCGGACGCCTTAAAGAATGTGTTGAGCGGCACCGCGACCGCCCCGATGCGTGTGGAGGCGAACCAAGCCAACGCCCAATCGACGCTATTGGGCATCAAGATTCCGACGTGGTCACCCTTGCCTATGCCCTCGGCCAACAGGGCGACCGCCAGCGCGGCTGAGCGGCGGTCAAGTTCGCGATAGGTCAGCTCCTGCCCGGCCACGATGAGAAACGGCTTGTCCCCGAAACGCGCCGCGCAGGACCTCACCAAAGCGGGAACCGTGGGCAAGATATTCGGAAAGGGCATGATCGCAGGATAGTAGGCTTTTGCGTAAAACGAGAACATGGGTTCTCATGCCCTGGCATCGGCTTACAATTCCACCATGGCCACAGAATCGGAAAGTCGGGCCAGCGTCGATCGGTTGGACCGGCTGGAGTCAAGCCTGGTAATCAGCCAGTTGCCCAGCCGGTACGCCATGGCCCTCGATGCGCGCGATCTCGACGCGCTGGTGGCGCTGTTCGTCGACGATGTCCATGCGGGCACCGAGGGGCAAGGCAGGGAAGCGCTGAAGCGTTGGTATGACCGGGTGCTGCGCCGCTTCTACCGGAGCATCCACCTCATCTGCGGCCACCAATTCGACTTCGTCGACGCCGACCACGCGTTCGGGTCGGTGTACTGCCGCGCCGAACACGAGGAAGGCGACGGGTGGTTCGTGATCACGATGCGCTATGACGACGTCTACGAGCGTCGCGACGGCCAGTGGTGCTTCGTCAGGCGGCGGGAGCACCCTTGGTACTCAGTCGATGTGACGGAGCGCCCTGGCCCGGAGTTCATGCGCTGGCCGAACGACGTTCCGTTGCGTGCGGCAATGCCGCACCGCATGCCGACGTGGCAGTCCTTCTGGACCGGCGGAGATCCTGCGCTCCCGGGACGGTTGTCGGCGCGCCCGTAGCACCCGGTGGTGGGGGCGTCGTACGCTCCGACGCGGTTTACAAACGCCGTCGAAACTGACATTCTCACATAGTGCAATCGGGTGTTTCCGCCCGTTGGTAGGCTGGCGGTACGCTCGCATCGGTACCACTGCGATCAATGGAGGCAGCCATTTCGGTCGACAAAGTGCTCAATGGTGTGCGCGTGCTAGAGGTTGCCGCGTGGACCTTCGTACCGTCGGCCGGCGCCGTACTCGCGGAATGGGGCGCCGAGGTTATCAAGGTCGAGCCGCGCGAGGGCGGCGACCCTCAGCGTGGCCTCGTCACGATGGGCATCGTGGACGAGGGCGGCGGCACCGTGAATTACATGATCGAGATACCGAATCGTGGGAAGAAGTCGATCGGGGTCGATTTGAGCACACCCGGCGGACAAGAGGTCGTCCGTACGCTCGCCGCCACCTGCGACGTATTTCTCACCAGCTATCTGCCGAGTCGACGCAAGAAGATGGGCATCGACGTCGACGACATCAGAGCTGTGAATCCGGGCATCGTGTACGTGCGCGGGTCGGGCCACGGCCCGAAGGGTCCCGATTCGGACAAGCCCGGCTATGACGGCGTCTCCTACTGGGCGCGCGGCGGCGTCGCCACCATGCTCACCGAGGATGGCGACGAGTTGGTGCGGTCGCGGCCGGCGTTCGGAGATCTGCTCGGGGGCATGGCAATCGCGGGCGGGATCGCGGCCGCCCTGTACAGGAAGTCGACCACCGGGCAGGGGTCCATTGTGGACGTCTCCCTGCTCGGGCTCGCGGCATGGAACCTCAGTCCTGATGTCGCAGTGAGCCAGATCCACGGCGGCAGCTCGATCCCGAAGTACAGCCACGCCGACGCGCCCAACCCTTTGGTGGGGACCTACCGCACTAAGGACGACCGTTACGTCCAGCTGATGATGCTGCAACTCGACAAGTTCTACGCCGAAGCGATGCGCGCGATCGGCCTACCCGAGTTGATCGATGACGCGCGATTCACCGATCCCGCATCGCGATTCGCCCACCGAACCGAACTCATCTCCCTCATGGATGATGTGTTTGCCCAGCGCACACTCGCCGAATGGCGTGAACAGCTGGCCGGGCTTTCCGGTGCCTGGGGGGTAGTGCAGACACCGGAGGAACTCTGTCAAGACCGGGCAGTGACCGCGAACGGCTATGTCGCGCATACCACTACGATGAACGGTTCGCCGTATTCGCTGCCCACAAACCCCGTCCAGTTCGACGAACGGGCCGTTGTCCCGCCGGGAGCGCCCGAGCATGGCCAGCACACGGAGGAGGTATTGATGGAGGCGGGCTTGGACTGGGACACCATCGCGAAGCATAAGGAGACCGGGGCGATCCTATGAGTGCAACGCCGTCGCCGGTCACTTCCGGGAGCCCCGTTGACTTCGACCCGTTCTCGGACGACTTTTTCAACGGCGCGTTCGACACGTACCGTCGGCTGCGCGACGAGGCTCCCGTTTACTACAACGCAAAGTGGGACTTCTGGGCCTTGACCCGTTACGACGACGTGGCGCCCGCTACCAAGGACTACGAAACCTTCTCCTCCGCGAAGGGCGCCACGCTGGACATGGTGCAGGCGCACGACGATGCGCTACCGGTGCCTAAAGTGATCATCTCGATGGACCCGCCCGAACATCAGAAGATGCGTCGGCTGGTGAGCAACGTGTTCACCCCGCGCGCTATCGCCGCGCTGGAAGACATGGTGCGCGAAAAGGTTTACGAGCGCATCGATGCGCTCGACCCGTCGTCCTTCGACGTGGTGGCCGATTTCTCGGCGCTGTTTCCGAACGAGGTCATCACCACCATGTTGGGAGTGCCGAAGCAGGATCGCGACCAGATCCGGCTTTGGCTCGATCTGCTGCTCGAACGCCGTCCGGGTCAGATCGCCACCACCGCAGAGGGTTTCGAGGCCTCGACCAAGACGGGGATCTACTACTACAACCTGGTGCAAAAGCGTCGGGCCGAACCCCGCGACGACATGATCAGCCGCCTCATCGAGACCGAGATCGAGCGGGACGGTCAGGTAGAGAAGCTCACCGACGTGGATATCACCGGCTTCGCGACCATGCTCGGGGGGGCCGGCGCCGAGACCGTCACCAAGCTCGTCGGCAACGCCATGGTTGCCTTTGCCGACTTTCCCGACCAGTGGCAGAAGTTGCAGAATGACCGCACCAAGATTCCCGCGGCAATCGAAGAGTTGTTGCGTTACGAGGCTCCGTCGCAGTACCAGGTCCGCACCGCTACCCGAGATGTGTTGTTGCACGGCACGGTGATTCCCGAAGGCAGCGCCGTCTTGCTGGTCACCGGGTCAGCGACGCGCGATGAGCGGATGTTCCCCGAACCCGATCGGCTGGACATCGACAGGGAACGCAAGATGGGTTTCAATCTCGCGTTCGGCTACGGCATACACAGCTGTTTGGGGGCGGCGCTGGCGCGGATGGAGAGCCGCATCGCGTTAGAGGCCCTGCTCGATCTGCTCCCCGAGTACGAAGTGGACCACAGCGGGCTGCACAGGGTGGCGATGTCAAACGTTTGCGGGTGGTCCAATGTGCCCGTGCGCAAGAGGGGTTAAGAAAGCAGGGACGATGACGTCCCTCGAACTCATCGGCCGACCCCAACGACCTGACGTATCAGGCCTACACGCTCAACTTTCTGCGTGAAGGCAGCATTGCGGGCTGAAATCCCCGCACCACAAAGCCGCGGACGAAGTCCGCGACCACCTCGTCGTCACTCATGTCGAGGTAAGGAGACGGAGTGGTGAACAGTGAGAACAACATCCGTGCAAACCATTCCGTTGCCGACCGGATGTCGAGGTCGCCGCGGACCTCGCCGGTCAACCGCGCGGCCGAGACATAGGGTGCAAGAAAGTCGCTGCATTCCCTCAGCAGGGTCGACGCATTCTTGGTCAACATCAGACTGACTTCGTCTTGGTCGAAATAGGCCTCGGGTTCGACCACCCGTCGAGCCTGGGTGACGAAGATGCCTGCCCGGACCAGCTTTTCCTCCAACGTACTACCGCCGTGGCGGTCGATCGCGTTGGCCAGCCTGCGATAGAAGCCTTGAGACGCCGCCTCCGCGCATGCCTCGACGATCGTCTCCTTGTCCCGGAAGTACTCGTAGAAGGTGCTCCTGGACACGTCTGCGACGCGTGCGATATCGACGATGGTCGTTTTGCGCAACCCGTGCGTTCGGAAGCAGGCGAACGCGGCCGAAATGAGCACCTCGCGGGTGTCGACCGCCGTCGCATGCGTCATCTGAACTCCTGGCTTTCCCTGCTCAGCGATCGGGCGCGAGGATCAGACCGCTGGTCGGAACGCCCGTACCTGACGTGACAAGGACGTGTTCGACGTCGTCCACCTGATTATGTGACGTGCCGCGCACCTGGCGGACACCCTCGGTGATGCCGTTCATGCCATGGATGTAGGCCTCGCCGAGCAGTCCGCCGTTGGTGTTGATCGGCATTCGCCCGCCCAACGAAAGTTCCTCGACCGACACGAAGTCCTTGGCCTCCCCGCGGCCGCAGAATCCGAGCTCCTCGAGTTGGGTGAAGACGAACGGCGTGAAGTGGTCGTAGAGGAAGGCCGTCGAAATGTCTTGCGGTTTAAGACCCGAATTTCGCCATAGCTTGTTGCCGACAACACCCATTTCGGGCAGCCCCGTGATCTCCTCGCGGTAGTAGCTGGTCATGACCTCGCCGTCGTAGGCGGCGCCCTGTGCGGCGGCCACGATGACGGCGGGCGGCTTGGCCAGGTCGCGGGCTCGCTCGAGGCTCGTCACCACCATGGCAACGCCGCCGTCGCTTTCTTGACAGCAATCGAGCAGTCTCAGCACGGGTTCGATAATCCACCGCGATTGTTGGTGTTGCTCAATGGTTATCGGCTTCTGGTAGAACCAGGCGTCGGGATTCTTTGCGGCATGCTTACGGTCGATGACCGAGATCTTGCCGAAATCGGCGTTGGTGACGCCGTAGGTGGTCATATAGCGCTGGGCGTGCAACGCGACCCAGGCGGCCGGCGTCATGAAGCCGAATGGCGCATACGGTGCCATCCATAGTGGCGTCACGCCCGCTTGACGTCCGGCGCCGCCGAAGCGGAATCCGGAGCGTTCGTTGAATGCCCGATAGCACACCACCGCCTCCGCCGCGCCCGTCGCGACCGCCATCGCGGCCTGCATCACCGTTCCCGCGGCCGCGCCACCACCGTGTGGGACCCTGGTGAAGAACGTCAGGTCCCGGATTCCGACATTGCGGGCGACCTCGATCTCCTCGTTGTCGTCGACGCTGAACGTGACCATGCCGTCGATGTCGGCGGGATGAAGGCCGGCGTCGCTGATGGCGGCTTTGACTGCCTCGCAGGCTAATTGCATTTCGCTGCGGCCCGATTCCTTGGAGAACTCGGTTTGGCCGATTCCGACGAGGGCGGCCCTGCCGCCGATGCCGTCGCTCATGCATCCACACCGTCGAGCAGACTGAGCACCGCGGTGCCGGAGACATGGTCGCCGAGGCTGTTGGCGCCTTTGAACGTGACCTCGATGAATCCTTCGCCGTCGGCCGACGACTTGTCCGTGACGGATCCCGTGAAGCGCAACGGATCATTCGGGTACGCCGGAACGCCGAGGCGAATGGACAACTTCTTGATCATCGCCTCCGGGCCTGCCCAGTCATGCAAGAACTTCACGCAAAGTCCATTGGTCGTCAGGATGTTCAGGAAAATGTCTTTGGATCCTTGGGAGTTCGCAAAATCGCGGTCATGGTGCACGGGCATGTAGTCGCGGGATGCGATGGCACCGGCGACGATGAGTGTGGTGGTCACCGGAACGTCGATCGGGGTGACTTCCTCACCCACGTTGATGGAATTCCACGCGCGCGTGGTGGTGCGGTCGACGGTGGAGGTCATGTGTTTCCTTCCGGGTATGCGGCGCCGAGCCGCGCGAGTTGTTGGGGGGCGGAGCCTAACGAGAGCTCGATCTGCTTGGCCCACAGGAAATAGCGGTGCAGCGGGTAGGTGACGTCGATGCCCATGCCGCCGTGCACCTGTTGGGCTGACGCGACGACTCGCGCACCCGCCTCAGCTGCCCAGAATTTGGCGATGGCGGCCTCGCGGGCGGCGGGTCGGCCCTCGGCGATCAGCCACGCCGCGTGCCAGGTGGTCCATCGAATCGCCTCGACGTCGATGAACGCATCGGCCAACCGCTGCTGCACGGCCTGGAATGAGCCGATCGGCCTGCCGAACTGTTCGCGTTGGGTGGTGTAGGAGGCGGCGATCTTCAACGCGCGCTCGGTCACCCCGACCTGCATGGCACACAATCCGACGAGCGCCCTGGTGTACAGCGAGGCGATCGCGTCCGCACCGCCTCCGTCGAGCCGACGCCCGATAGCGCCGGCGAGCTCGATGTCGGCATAGGGCTCGCCGTTGGTGGTGTCGGCCGGCGAGACGACGACGCCGTTTGTTGCCGTCTCGACGACGAACAGGCCGGGGCCATCGTCGGCCCGTGCCGAAACCACGATGGCGTCGGCAAGCTGCGCCGCGGGCACGAGCTCCTTCGCCCCGGTGAGGGTCCAGGCGTCGCCATCAGCCCGTGCGATGGTGCGCGGCGCGATCGGATCGGAGTTCCCCGGTTCGGCGAGTGCGGCGGTCAGGAACGTGCCGCCGTCCACCACCTTCGGAAGGAACCGTTGCTGGATGCTCGAATCACCGTGTCGCGCAATCGTGTCCGCTCCGAGCACCAGGGTCGCGTAGACGGGGACCGGCGCGACACTCCAGCCGACCTCGGCGAGCAGCACGCCGAGGTCGAGAAAGCTGCCACCGCTGCCGCCGACGGATTCAGGTAGCGCGATGCCCAGCAGGTCCGACGACGCAAGCTCACGCCACAGCTCACGGTCGAAGCGGACCTCGTCTGATTCCAGGTCGGCAAGGTGTTCGGGCGTGGCGCGGTGGTCGAAGAGTTGACGAGCCACCTTGCCGACGGTCTCTTGTTCTTCGGTGAAGGAGAAATCCATGTTCGCCTGCTGCCTCGCGTTCAGCTCGCGGGCCGGAACTGGTGCAGGACCAGCTCCTCCCCGCTCGGGATTGCTTCGAACTTCTCGTAGAAAACCTCGACGGGCAGACCGACCTCGATGGCCGCCGGCTCGATGCCGCACAGGTTCGACACGATGCGGACGCCTTCATCCAGTTCTATTAGTGCCACCACATAGGGGTACTGGAGGAAGGGGAGCGGCGGGTACTGCGGCATGACGAAGCTGTAAACCGTTCCGTTCCCGGTCGATTCGATGGAATCCCAGTTGAGCGACTGGCAATTTCCACACATCGGACGGGGTGGCACCCGCAACGCTTTGCAGTCGGTGCATCGCTGGATCAGCAGTTTGTGGTCCGTCAGCCCCGACCAGAAGAATTCGGTGTCCGGACTGATCGACGGGGCGAGCCTGGTGGCCATCAGTCCCCAGCCGTTCCGGCGGGGGCGCCGCCCGTCCTGAATCGCAGCGTGCGGAACCATTGGCGGCCGATGACTTCCCCGTGCTGATCGCGGTAGGTGGTCACCCACGTGACGAAGAAACCTTTGCCCATCGCCGTGGTCTTCTCGTCGGAGATCGAGTCGAAAACCGTCTCACCGGTGATCTCGTCACCGACGCGGGGATAGCGTTCGATCTCGAACTCCGAGTTCGTCGCGATGATGCCCGTGTAGCCCGCGTCGGAGAGGAATTGCAGCGGGTTCGTCTTGATTTCGATCGGCACGCCGCCGCGCTCATGGATGCCGGCGAGTTTGGGCGGGGGCATCGTCCAGCTCTGCAGCATGACCGGCGGCGAAACCAGGCCACCGTAGCGAGACTTCTCCGCGAACTCGGCATCGAGGTAGGCGGGATTCATGTCGTCCAACGCGTACGCCCAGTGCCGGATCATTGCGGTATTCACCGGATCAGGGGCGCGTGAGGGCTTGCCGACTCCGTCGGTGGGCGTCCCGATCAGCGCGTCGAGGCGCTCGCGCAGGTCGTCTTTGGCTAGCTCTGTCACGTGGATTTCCCCTTTCCGGAGTCCCGCATGTCCCGGGGTGCGCGCGGCATCCCGAGACCGGCCATGGCGATGATGTCGCGTTGAAGCTCGTTGGCTCCGCCGCCGAAGGTGTTGATCACCGCCAGGCGGTATGCGCTTTCCAGCTCGCCCTTGAGTGGCCCCGCCGAGCCCTTGCGCACACCGGCCTGCCCCACCACCTCAAGCAGTTCGCGCGCGACCTGTTGGGTGAGCTCGGTGCCGAATACCTTTGCCGCGGAGGCCTCGCCCATCCCGAGCGCACTCGAGCTCATCGTCGCGTTCACGCGCAGGTTCAGCAGCCGGTAGGCGGCGACTTGCGCTTCGACGCGGGCCAGGGCCTGCTGGACCCAGGGTTGGTCGATGACCATGCCGTCGTCGAGCGGCGTCGTCGACGCCCATTTGAGCGTCTTGGTGAAAAGCGGTTCCAGCGCGCCGAGATTGCCGAGGGCGGCGCGTTCCAGGTTGAGCTGGTTTGTCACGAGCGTCCAACCCTGGTTCTCACCCAGCACGATGGCGCTTTCGGGCACCCGGACGTCATCGTAGAAGGTGTAGTACGTGGAAACCCCCGGCATCGTGTGCAGCGGCTTCCAGGAAAATCCGGGAGAATCGGTCGGGACGATGAACAGGGTGATTCCCTTGTGCTTCTTCACAGTTGGGTCGGTGCGTGCCGCCAGCCAGATATAGTCGGCGAATTCCGCGCCGCTGGTGAACATCTTCGAACCGTTGATGACGAACTCGTCGCCGTCGCGTACTGCGGTGGTACGCAGCGACGCGAGGTCGCTACCCGCGCCCGGCTCCGAGTAGCCGATCGCGAAATCAACCGTGCCCTTGAGGATTGCGGGGAGGAACTTGGCCTTCTGTTCGTCGGTGCCGTACTGAATGAGTGTGGGGCCCACCGTGTTCAGGGTGACAAATGGCAACGGTGCGTTGACCCTGCGTGCTTCCTCGGAGAAAATGTATTGTTCCAATGCGGTCAGCCCGCCACCGCCGTATTCAACCGGCCAGGCAACCCCGAGTAGCCCGGCCTCGCCAAGTGCGCGCCTGCACTCGGTCATCGCTTCGCCGCCCTCGGTGAGGTTGGCGACGGCAGCGCGGCGCTCCGGGGTCATCACCGCCTCGAGCCGGGTCCGGTAGTCCTTTCGGAGCTGGTCCTGTTCGGGCGTGTAGTCGAAGTCCATCAGTTCTCCGCTCCCAATCGGACGGGCATGCGTTTCACACCGGGAACCATGGTGGCGCGAAGTCGTGACACGTCGCCGGTGAGTTCGATCGTCGGATACGTCCCGAGCAACACCTCGAACATCACCCGGGCCTCCAGGCGAGCGAGTTGCGCACCGAGGCAGGCATGCTCACCGGCGCCGAATGCGATGTGCGGGTTGGGGTTACGAGTGATATCGAACTCTTCGCAAGTGGGCCCGAAGATCTCCTCGTCGCGGTTGGCCGCACCGTAGAGCATGACGACGGTGTCGCCGGCCCTGATCTGCTGGCCGCGGATCTCGACGTCCTCGGTAGCGCGGCGCGCCATATGCGTGACTGGGCTGGTAAATCGCAGCATCTCCTCGACCGCGCACGGCAGCAGCGACGGGTCCGATCGCAGCAGCGCGAACTGGTCGGGATGGTCGATCAGCGCCAATGTGCCCAATGCGATGAGGTTGCGGGTGGTTTCGTTGCCAGCGACCAAGAGCAAGAAGGAGAAGTTGAGCAGATCCGCATCGGACAGTCGCTCGCCGTCAACCTCGGCCGCCGCCAGGATGCTGAGCAGATCGTCTTGCCCGGTGACATCGCCGGAGCGCCGCGCGGCGATGAGCTTGGTGAAGTATTCGTACAGCTCACCCAGCGCAACGATCGAGTCCAGTTCGATATCCGGGTCGGCGGTGCCGACCGCCGCGTCCGACCAAGCGCGGAACTGCTCCCAGTCTTCGGGCGGGGCGCCCAGCATCTCTGCGATCATCCGAGTGGGAAGGGGCGCGGCGATCTCCTCCGCAAATTCGTAATCCCGCGATGTGTCGACACTGTCGACGATGCCCTTGACGATCTGGCGCACTTTGGGCTCGAGCAGTTGCACCTGGCGGCGGCTGAAGCCGGCGTTGATGAGCTTGCGAAGCTGTCTGTGACGGGGGGGATCGGTGAAAATCAGGTTTCCCTCCTGAACGGGTTCAGGCTGGGTGGGATCCGGGATCGTGATGCCCTTCGTCGACGAGAAGGTCAGTGGGTGACCCGAGACGTAGCGGACATCCTCGTACTTCAACAGCGCCCAGAAATTCGTGACGTCGTTCCACACGACGGGCGTCGTGTTGCGGAGTTCCCGGTAGATCGGGTAGGGGTCGCCCGCGTAGAAGTCCGGTGAGTGCAAGGGAACAGTAGTAGTGGGCACAGCATGCCTTCCTTGACCCAATGCTCGTCAGACATATTTGCGAAGAATGTCCGTTCTCAAGCTGTCTACATTACAGTCGGATCGTCTGTCAATCGTGGTCTACTAGCCAAATTAATGCTGAATTAGGCGTTGACGACGTTATGGCCAGCCGTGTACACACAGCTTGAGTATGTAAGTTTTCAAATGGCGTCGCCCACGTCGCTCCACGATCGCGCAGTCAGGAAGGCAGGCAGATGACTGGGTCGCGTTCTCTTCTAGACACCTACGCGCACTACATCGACGGCCAATGGATCGCCCCGGACAGCGGGCGCTACGACGTCATCAACCCCGCGACTGAGGCGGTGATCGCGACGGCGCCCGATGCGAGTGTGGCTCAGGTTCAGCAGGCGGTCGCAGCGGCCCGGTCGGCCTTCGACACGGGCCCCTGGCCCGCGGCCGACCCAGCGGAACGAGCCCGATGCCTGCAACAGCTCAGCGATGCGCTACTCGCCAGGGGCGAGGAGATCTACGCCCTCGCGCAGGCCGAATGGGGTTGTTCAGCAAACGAACGCCTGATCCACGTCGATGGTCCGGCGTTCATGGTTGGTCATGCCGCCGAGCTCGCCACGGAGCCCGCCGAGGCGCCGATGGATGCGTGGGGCGCGGCGGGCACAACGCTGTTGCGCTACGAACCGCTCGGTGTGGTGGCGGCGATGACGCCGTGGAATTTCCCGCACACCCTCAACGTCATGAAGTTGGGCGCAGCGCTCGCGGCGGGAAATACGCTCGTACTCAAGCCTTCTCCGCTGACGCCGCTGGTAGGGCTCGCCCTCGCGCGGATCATCGACGAGGACACCGACATTCCGGCTGGCGTCGTCAACGTGGTCACGCCGACCAGCGTCGAGGCCAGTAGGAGCCTGACGCTCGATCCCAGGGTCGACATGGTGAGTTTCACCGGCAGTTCCGCCGTCGGTCGCGATGTGATGGCGGACGCGGCGACGACGATGAAGCGCGTCTTGCTGGAGTGCGGAGGCAAGTCGGCGACAATATTGCTGCCCGACGTCGAGGTCAGCGACGATCTGTTGGAGCGGCTGTTGTTCGAGGGATGCACGATGCATGCCGGTCAAGCCTGCATTCTCAACAGCAGGTTGCTGCTGCCCGATGCGCTCCACGACGTCGTGGTCGATCGGCTTGCCGAGCTGTCCCGCGCGGTCGTGATCGGAGATCCCGTCGATCCGAGGGTCACCATGGGGCCGTTGATCAGCCGCGAGCACCTCGACCGCGTCGAGGGATTCGTCAAACGGGCCGAAGCCGATGGGGCAACCGTGGTGGCTGGAGGCGCCCGTCCGAAGGATCTGAGCAGCGGTTTCTATTTCGAGCCAACGATACTCACCGAGTCATCCGCCGATTCGTACATCGCGCAGGAGGAGGTGTTCGGTCCTGTGCTGACGGTGTTGCGGTACCGAGACGACGACGATGCGGTGCACATCGCCAACAATTCGTCTTATGGGCTCGGTGGCGCGGTGTGGGGGAGCGACGTCGACCGCGCGGTCGCGATCGCCCGTCGAATCAGAACCGGACAGGTTTCGATCAACGGCACGATTCCCGGAGACGCGCCGTTCGGCGGCTTCAAGCAGAGCGGAATCGGTCGGGAGGGCGGTGTGATGGGGCTGCGGGCCTACATGGAACCAAAGGCCATCGGGGTACCTGCGTGAACCGGCCGCTGACGGGCTTGCGTGTCGTCGAATTGGCATCCGAGATCGCGGGTCCCTACTGCACGAAGCTACTCGTGGATCTCGGTGCCGACGTGTGCAAGATCGAGCCGCCGTCAGGTGACCCACTGCGCCGTTGGGGTTCGCGAAGTGGGCTGTTCGAGTACCTGAATGCCGGGAAGCGCGGTGCCGCAATCGACCTCGCACATGAACGCAATGTCGCGGCGGTTCACGAGATGCTCTGCCAGGCGGATGTGCTTGTCGAGGACCTGCCGCCGGGCGCACCCGAGCGCGCAAAGTGGGGCCTGGACGCGGGCACCCTCGAGCGGATCAACCCGGATCTCGTCGTGGTGCGCATCTCGAGCTTCGGTCAGGACGGGCCGCTGCGCAACCGGGTGACGACGCCGCTGACGCTGCAGGCGGCGGCGGGTTGGGTCAATGCCCGTGAGCCCGGCCGGCCGCCTGTACAGGCCGGTGCCCGCATCCCGGAATACATCGCCGGCGGATACGCGGCCCTCGGGGCACTCACTGCACTACGCATCGTCGCGGCCGAAACGAACCGGCCGGTCGAGGTGGACGTGTCGATGTTCGAGTCGTTGTTGTCGACGCTGCCGTATCCCATGCTGATGGCCGCGCGCATGAAAGCCCTTGGGCTGCCGACCAATTCCAAAGCGGCGCCGATGCTGGGTATCGTGCGCGCCGCCGATGGCTGGATCGGGATCAATTGCCTGACCGGCCAGCATTGGCTGGACGTGTGCGCAATGGTCGGGTTGCCCGAATTCGGTGACCATCAGCTCGCGATCATGCTCGGCGGTCCTGAGCGCGACGAGTTTTTCGCTAAGGCCCAGCCCTTTCTTGAATCGATGCCCGTTGCCGACCTGGTCGAATTGAGTCAGGCCATGCGAATACCCGCGGCGCCGATCACCGAAGGTGACACGATCCTGGACTGTCCGCAGTATGCCGAGCGCCGGTTTTTCGTCGAGTCAGCCACTGAGGCGGGGCGATTCACCAGACCGGGAGCGCCGTTCCGACTTTCGAAGACCCCGGTCCCGCCGCCATCGCCCGCGCCGGCTCTCCGCACAGATGTGAAGCTCGGGTGGGGCGAGCGCGACGCACCCCGCCCGGTGGGCGACGTCTCCGACGCCTCGCTGCCGTTCGCAGGGTTGAAGGTGTTCGACTTGAGCACTTTCTGGGCGGGCGCATACCTGACCTGCTACCTCGGTGCGTTCGGGGCTGACGTGATCAAGGTCGAATCCATCCAGCGCCCCGACGGACATCGCTACTCGGGCGCGCTACTGCGTCAGGGCGACGACTGGTACGAGCGGGGACCACTGTGGCAGGGAACCAATCTCAACAAGCGCGACATCACGCTCGACCTGACCTCTGCCGCCGGCCGCGAGCTGGCGCTGCGCCTAGCCGGCCAGGCCGACGTGGTGGTGGAGAACTTCTCGCCGCGCGTGGTCGAGCAATTCGGGCTGGACTACGAGTCCCTAGCGCGCCTCAATCCCGGCGTGATCATGGTGCGGATGCCCGGATTCGGACTGCAGGGTCCGTGGCGCGACTACGTCGGCTGGGCGCTGAATATTGAACAGGTGTCGGGCATGTCGGCCGCGACCGGTTATCCGGATGGCCCGCCGTGCAATTTGCAGGGGCCCGCCGACCCGATCGCCGGCGTACACGCGTGCGTCGCGCTGCTGGCTGCGCTCGAGCACCGGCGTTTAACCGGCGAGGGGCAGCTGATCGAGGCCGCGCAAATCGAGATTGGCGCGGCGGTGACCGCCGAACCCGTCATCGAATACTCGTTGACTGGAGCGGTGCGGCCGCGCGAGGGAAATCGCCACCGCGAATACGCCCAGGGCGTCTACGCCACCAGCAAGGTCGACGAGTGGGTCGCGCTGTCGGTGCGTGATGACGCCGACTGGCGTGGGGTACTGGACGCCATCGGGCGTCCCGACCTGCGTGACGACCCGAGGTTCGCCACCGCACAGGCGCGCCGGGACAACCATGACGAGTTCGACGAGGTGCTGATGACTTGGACAGGCAGGCAATCGGCGGACGAGATCCTGGTAGCACTTGGTCCGCAAGGCGTGCCCGCTGAGCGACTATTGACGGCCGATCGGATGTATGACGTCGCACAGCTCGACGCGCGCGGTTTCTACCAGGATCTGGATCACTCCGTCACGGGCCGGCATCGGTTCCCAGGCTGGCCGTTTCGCATCTCGCCGGGACCCGCGCACCATCATCGGACAGCGGCGCCGACGCTCGGGCAGCACAACACCGAGGTGCTTGGGGCACTGGGGCTGTCCGGCCAGCAGGTCGCCGCGCTGCGCGAACAAGGAGTCATCGGAGAACGCGTACTGAACGCTTAGTTGCGAATGGCCGGGCGCTGAATCAGGCGTCGACCATCGCGGCGATGGTGTCGACGACGCACGCAGGCCGGTCGCTTCCCTCGACTTCGACGGTGACGCGTACCGTGGCACGGCCGCCCTTTTCGTTGCGTTCGACCTTGAGCAATTCTGCCCCGGCCCTGATGCGGGAATCGACCGGCACCGGGGCGGGAAACCGTAGTTTGTCCGAGCCGTAGTTCACCTGCATCGCCAGACCGGCCACCCGGTAAATCTGTTGCACCAGAATGGGAACCAGCGACAAGGTCAGATAGCCATGCGCGATGGTCTTACCGTAGGGGCCGGTGGCCGCCTTCTCCGGATCGACGTGAATCCATTGATGGTCACCGGTCGCCTCGGCGAACAGGTCGATCTCCTTCTGGGAGATCTGGCGCCAGCCGCTGAAGCCGAGGTGCTCGCCGACGTGAGCCTCGAAGTCCGCGATTCCGTCATATACCTTCGGTGATGTGGACGCCTGCGTCATGCCGGTACCTTGAGCCCCAACTGCTCAATAGCGTTGCCGCCCATGATCTTCGCCTTGGCCGAATCCGTGATGCCGTCCAGCCGATCGACAAAGCTCAGCGGGTCACCGATGCCCTCGGGGTGCGGGAAATCGGAACCGAACATCACGTGGTCCTCGCCCATGATGTCGATGATTCCCTTGATGTCGTCCTCAAGGAACGGGTGGATGTAAATATTGCGCTTGAACACCTCGACGGGATGCTCGTCGAACTCCTTGGGCATGATCTTGTACGCGGTGTTGAGCTGTTCGAGCAGATTTCGTACCCACCCGCTGCCGTTCTCGACGCAGAAGATCTTCAAATCGGGAAAGCGCGACAACGCGCCATGGCAGATCATCGCCGCCAGGGTGTCCTCGATGGCGCGGTGGCCCATAACGACCTCGCGTAACGCGCTCGGCTTGAAGGACAGATACTCGTCGCCGCCCTCCCATTCCATGAGGTGCTTTTGGTAACCGCTGTCCGACGCATGCATGGTCACCGGCATGCCGGCGCTGACGACCTCTTCCCAGAACGGGTCGAACTCGGGTAGGCCCATCGAGCGCGAACCTCCGAAACGGCTGGGAACGGGTGCCGGGCGCACCAGGAACGTCTTCATGCCGCGCTCGAGGCCCCAGTGGAACTCCCTGATGGCTTCGTCCACCAGCGGCAGGCAGATGACCGGGGTCGCGAAGATCCGGTCATGGTAGTTGAACGTCCAGTGCTCGTGCATCCACTCGTTGAGCGCGTGAATGATCGCGTGGGTGAGGATCACGTCGTCGGTCGTGCGCTCCTCGATGAGGCTGGCCAGGGTCGGGTACATCACACACTGGTCGATGCCGAGCTCGTCCATCAGCTCCAGCCGGGGAGCCGGCGCCTGATAGGCGGGAATGACATCCATTGCCTCGCCGACGAATTCGCGAAAGTTGAGGCCCTCGGGATTGTTGCCGAGGAAGTAATCCTCGGCGCTACCCGGCTTGGCGACGCGCGCGAACGTCGGGTTGGGGATCATATGGCTGATGTGGTCTTTGACGACCAGTTTCGGCCGGCCATTGACCTCGACGTAACCGACCTTCCCGCGGTGCTCCTTCGGTAGGTACTTCGTGAGCGCATCCGTCGTCTCGTACATGTGGTTGTCGATATCGAAAACCGGGTAGGGCAAGGTACGGGAAGGCATTGCACTTTCCTCCTGAGCAGCGAATATGATCATTTACGCTATGTGAGAACGACGTTATCATCAACGTCCCACAACATCCAGGTCAAGGTGGACCTCACGCTCAACCCACTGCGTTCCACGCGTCGACGACCGCGCTCGACGACGTCACCGTGGCGAGCAGGGACAGGGTGTTGTCGATGAGCGAATCGGCGTACTCCCGCGGATACCCACTCACCGCGTCCCGCGGCAACACGAACTGGTAGCCGCGGTTGACCGCGTCCATGACAAAGTTCGTGATCGCGACATTGACCGAAACACCCACTCCCACAATTGTCTTAATGGCGAGGTTGCGCAGCACGGAGTCGAGGTCGGTGCCACACATCGGCCCGACACCATGGGTGCGGGTGAGGACGAGGTCGGTCTCGTACGGGCCCAACTCGGGCAACACCGAGGCGCCCGGGCTGCCTGGAGTGAGGTCGGCGTCAAACGAATTGCCGGCTGCGAACAACCGTGCGTTCGTGTTGGAGCCGCGACCGTCGGCGCGCCGCTGGACCAGACAGTGCACCACGGTGACACCGGCCGCCCTGGCGGCGTCGAGCAGTTTCGCGATGTTGGGAACGGCCTCGCGGCGCGCCTCCTCGGCGAGCAATGGGAGGCCGGCCTGCGGCCCGATCACCCCGCCCTGGCACTCCTGGGTCACGAGCGCGGTGGTTGCGGGATCGAGCAGTTCTCGCAGGCTGGGTTGCGGCATGAGAATACACGTTATCGTGTGTCCGAAAGCAGTTTCCACGAGGAGGGCCGATGGAGGTTTGGGAGCTCGAAGTGCGGGAGTCGGTACGGCAGACTATGGCCGACTACACCGCCGCCACCGATCGGTTCGACCTCCGTGCGCTGGCGGCATGCTTCTGCGGCGACGGGGCACTGGAATTCACCGGCGGCGCCGAGCCGCTGACGGGACCCGCGCAGATCGAGGCCGGCCTCGGCGCGGCGATGACGCGGCCCTTGACATCGGGGCAACCGGTACGGCGGGCGGCGACGCATGTCCGCCACCACGTTTCCAGCATCAGGTTCGCCTCGGTGGTCCGCGAGCGTGTCGAGGCCAGCAGTTACTTCGCGGTCCACACCGACATCGGGCTCGACCACTGGGGCCGCTACCGCGACATACTCCTGCCCGTGGACGGCCGGTGGCTTTTTGCCCGTCGCCGGATCAGCGTGGACGCGTTCGCGCCAGACAGCCTGATGGCCTGAGGGCGCGTCACCCCGTGATGAATTCCTTGGCGAAGGCGCGCGAACGGTCGAGGACTTCGGCCCTGTCGGCCCCCGGCGGTGCGATGGTGAGCCAGGTGACCCCGGCGGCAGCGAGCCTTTCAATGGTCGTGTGACGTTCGTCGTTCGATCTGCTGTCATCCAACAGGTTTCCCGCAGAAAAGCAGATGTCCAGTGGCGCGGTGCGGCCGATTTCAGCGGCGTACTGTTTGGCCCAGTCGATGGCGTGCTGCAACTCGTCGATCGTCGAAATCTCCGCGGTGCGCGATGCCGCCGCGTAGCCGAACGTATTGAAAGGAGCCCATCCCTGAGCGCGCGATACCGCCCGGCGCACGGCAGGCTTGCTGTTGCCCCCGACCCAGACCGGTGGGGGAGTCGCCGGCAGCGGACGCAGCCGAACTCCACGCGCGGTGAACGAGGTCCCTTCATAGGCGGTGTCCTCGCCCGTGAGCACTTTGTCCAGCACGTCGAGCGCCTCGTCGAGCAGAGCGCCGCGGTTATCGAAATCGACTCCCAGGGCTTTGAATTCGGGTTTGAGGTAGCCCGCGGCCGTCCCGAGGATGAGCCGTCCCTTCGACAGCGTCGCAAGGCTTTGAATCGACTTGGCACCGAGAAACGGGTTGCGGTAGGCGGCGATGTAGACATTGGTCAGCAGCTTGAGGTCGGTCGTCGCGGCGGCGGCGAACGCCAACGCGACGAACGGGTCGAGGGCGTGGTGGCCACCGTGGTCGAGCCACTTCGCGTCTGGTGCGGGGTGGTCGGTGACGTGGACTGCGGCGAATCCGATTGATTCCGCCACCCCCGCGATGTCGGCGATGGCTTGGGCAGTTACGAACTCATCGACCGCCTCGACACGCTGTGTGGGCAGTTCCAGGGAGAAGCAGACCGTCACGAGGATCCTTTCACTTCGGAGACGAGCGTGGCCAGGCGTTGGGCGTGATAATCGGGGTCGCCAAAGGTCAACTGCGTGACCTTGGCACGTCGGACGAACAAGTGGGCGTCGTGTTCCCAGGTAAAGCCGATGCCGCCATGGATGCGCATGTTGTCGAGCGCAACCTGAAGGAAGGCCTCCGAACACACCATTTTCGCGACCGACGCTGCGGTCGGGAGGTCGTCGGTGTCGGCCACCTCGGCCGCATGTAACTGGGCAGAACGTGCGCCCTCCAGCGCAACCAACATGTCTGCGCACCGATGCTTCACGGCTTGGAAGCTGCCGATCGGCCGACCGAACTGGATACGATTCTTCGCGTAGTCCACGGCCATGTCGAGGCAGCGCTGCGCGGCGCCAACCTGCTCCGCGGTGAGCGCGACGAGGGCGAGATCGAAGGTGCGGGCGAGGAAGTTCGCGGCGCAACCTTCGGTTCCGATCAGCTCTGCTTGCGCGCCGTCGAACTGCACGTGGGCTACCTTGCGGGTGCGATCGAGTCCGGCCAGCGGCGCGCGACGAAGCCCCTCCGAACCGGCACGTACGGCGAGCAACGAGATGCCCGAATCGGTGACGGCCGGCGCCAAGATGACGTCCGCGGTGTGACCGTCGATCACCAGCGGTGCCTCACCGCGAATCCGATAGCCGGTGCCGACGCGGCCGGCCCGCAGCGCCACTGCGGCGGGGTCCCATGCACCGAGTCGGTTGTTGAGGATCAGCGTGGCGGTGGTGGAGCCCTCGACGAACCCGGGGACGAATCGTTCCGCGGCCGCGTCGTCGCCGCTCGCGAGGACGGCCTGTGTCGCCAGGGCCACGGTGGCAAAAAACGGGGAGCACAACAGCGCGCGTCCCATTTCCTCGAAGACCACTGCCAATTCGGCAACACCGGCGCCGGCCCCGCCCCATCGTTCGGGAACAGCGATGCCGTGCAGGCCCAACTCGCCGGCCATCTGGCGCCACGAAATTTCGTCGTACCCGGTTTCCGACGCCATCAGCATGCGAACGGTCTCGCTGGGCGACGTCGCAGTCAGGTAACCGCGCACGACGCTACGAAGGTCATCGACGTCAGCCGTCGACATGCACGTCCCCCAACGTAGGTCCTAGGGCGGTCAAGGTCTCGCGGGGGTGGGGAGTGGGGCCGGCATTTGCCGTCGTGCAGGCTGGACCCGAGGACAACTCAGCAGACTCGGGAATCATATTGCCCAGCAGAGAAGTCCGGAGGCTCATTGGGACCCAGCCGATCATATTGTCGGTCAGCAGATTTGATGGGGTCACATCTTCCTTTGTGCGATCGCGGTCGACGGCGGCGCCACTGGCCCCGGGCGCCTGGTTATCCCGGCCCGGGATAGCCATTGCCGGATCAGGATAGTATGTTTTGTGAAAATAGAGAATAATCATTCTCGCTGAAGGAGTGGCTGGTGACGACGAAACTCGATTACGGCATCTTTGACTGTGACACCCACTGCTACGAGACGCGGGACGCGTTCACCCGTTATCTGCCGGAGAAGTTTCGGGACCGGGCGATCACCACCGTGCGCGGGGCGGACGGCGTCGAGGTGATCCTCGCGGGGCATCGCGTTGCCACTTTCAACAGCGAAGGGGGCCTGGGGCTCGATGTCGCCTATCGGCCGGGCTCGCTCAAGGAGATGCTCAAGCAAATGGGATCGGGCAATCCCGAGGAGTCCTACGAGCCGCAACCCATGCAACCGGAGTTCATCGAGCGAGCCGCGCGGCTTTCCGTCATGGCGGACCAGAACATTGAGCGTATGGTCATCTACCCCAGCGGAATGGCCCTGGCCGCCGAACACTACGTCGATGACACAGCGGCACTGTATGCCAATCTGCGCTCATTCAATCGATGGTTCGACGAGGAGTGGGGCTTCAACTACGACGGCCGGATCTTTGCCACTGCTCTGTTGTCGTTGCGCGACTTGGATTCTGCGATCGCAGAGACAGAGGCGATCATCGCGCAGGGGGCAAAGTTTGTGCTGCTGCCAACCGGGCCGGCGTACGGTCGATCACCCGGTGACCCGTACTTCGACCCGGTCTACGCCCGCTTGCAGGAGGCCGGCTGCGTCCTGGTGTTCCACATCATGCCGTTCTGGTATTTCAATGCGATCTCACCCGCATGGGGGCAGAATTCCGATCCCGCCTCGTGGCACATGTCGGCGTGGCAGTGGATGAACATTTATGGCCAGCGCCCGATCGAGGAGACGTTGTCCGCGCTGATCTTCGACAATCTCTTCGGTCGCTTTCCGGCGCTGAATGTCCTTGTCGCCGAGCACGGGGCGGAATGGGTGCCATTCTTCCTCAGGCACATGGACAAAAGCCGTGGCATGGGCCGCAACGGTCCGTGGGTCGGCGGGAAGCTGACGGAGCGGCCGTCCGCGATCTTCCGTCGCCATGTCCGTGTCGTGCCGTACCCCGAGGACGACATCCCAGCAATCGTCGCGAGCCTGGGGTACGACGACTGCCTGGTAATGGGCTCGGACTACCCGCACGCCGAAGGGATGGCCGAGCCGGCCGACTTCGTGAAGCTGCTCGACCCGCTCGACGACGCCGCCAAGCGGCGGATCATGCGCGACAACGCCGACCAGCTACTGGTGCGGAGTTAGCAGCTCGATGGCAGACCAGGACACAGCCGACGTCGACCTCGACCTGCTGCGGGTCTCAGCGCGGCAGTTTCTGGCCGAACGCGCAGACAAGGAATCCCTCAAGCACCTCGCGGTGATGGACTGGACCGGACTGCTCGTCGCCGAGGAAATGGGTGGTGCCGGCTGGCGCCTTGTCGAAACATGCGTCGTAGCTGAGGAACTCGGGCGAGCGAACGACAGATCGGCGTGGTTGGGAACTACGATTACCGCCGCGGCCATCGCCTCGGCACCCGACGGCATCAGGGAACAGTTGCTGCCCGGTCTGCTCGATGGCACGACGTCAGCGGGCGTCGCCGTCGCCGACTCGGCGCGGATCATTCGCGGCGATGACATTGATATCGTCCTTCTCATGGGACACAACGGGATTCACTTGCTGCGCGACCTGGATCCCGCGCGGTTGGCGCCGGACGGTGATCTTCTCGACATCAGCAGAACGGCATGGCATGTCGATCTCACGGACGCGCCAAGCACATTGATCGGCCCACCCGAACGGGCCAAGGAGCTGATCGCCGTGGCGCGGCTGGCGGTTTCGGCCGACTCCGTGGGCGCCGTGTCGATGGCCCTTGAGCGCCTGACGGCCTACCTGCGGGAGCGCGTCGCGTTCGGGGTGCCGATCGCGAGCTTCCAAGCGATTCAACACCGCCTCGTCGAGCTGCTGGTCTTCGAGGTCAAAGCGCGCGCCGTCGTCATGAAGGCGGCGCGCGCCATCGCCGCGGCCGACCCGGGGGCGGGCGCGCTGACGGCGGCGGCGCACGCCTTCGTGGCGGCGAAAGCCGCAGCCGCCGTCGACGAGTGCATGCAACTGTCGGGAGGCATCGGATTCACCTGGGAGTACCCCCTGCATTACGAACTCCGTCGTGCCTTTACCAACGGCCAGCTGATGGGCACGGCGCGGTCGAGTCGAGCCCAACTGGCAGAGGTGCTCGGCTGGTGAATGCGTTACGGAGCCGTCCCACCGAGGCCCAGCTCGCCGACTTCAGAAATCGGATCAGAGTCCACATCGCAGAACACGCACCGGCGATCGAAGCGCGCGAAGGCCACCGGGCCCCCGAGACCCCCGACCAGGAAACCCAGCTGCGCACCTGGTTCGCCGGCCTGTTCGAGGCGGGGTTTGTCGGCGCGGACTGGCCGGTCGAATACGGCGGCCGCGGTGACTATCACCCGCTGCACGACCGCATCGTGAGCGAGGAGATTCTGCGCGCCCGCGCACCACGGCCGGTGGACCAGGTGAACCTGGCTGCCCATGTGCTTCTGCACTTTGGATCGGAGGAGCAGAAACGCTCTCTGCTGCCATCGATTCGACGCAGCGAACATGTGTGGTGTCAGCTGCTCAGCGAGCCTGACGCCGGCAGCGACATCGCCGGAGTCCGCAGCCGCGGTGCGCGGCAAGGAGATGGAAGCTGGCTGATCGACGGGCAGAAGACTTGGATCACCGACGGGCATTGGGCCGACATGGGCCTTGCGCTGATCCGCACCGACCCGGCCTCCTCCCGCCACCACGGCCTCTCGGTGTTCGTCGTGCCGCTCACGGCGGCCGGCGTCGAGGTTCGCCCGATCCGCACAATCGGCGACGCGATCGAGGTGAATGAGGTCTTCCTCACCGGAGTCAGACTTGGTGCTGACAGTCTGATCGGCGAGGCGGGGCAAGGATGGTCGATCATCATGGCGGGCCTGGACTTTGAACGGTTCGGCATCGGCGGCAACGTCATCCTGCTGGAATTGCTGATCGATGATCTGGTCGCGGTGGCCCGTGGCGCGCAGATCGACGGGGCGCCCGCGCTGGAGTGCAGCGACATCCGTCAGAATGTGGCCGAGTTGGCCGTTGAGGTCGAGGTGGCCAAGGCGTTTATCGATGACCACGTGGAGCGGCTGATATCGGGCGACGAGCAACCGGGTGACGGGTCAATAGCCAAGTTGAGTTTTGCCGAAACATATCATCGCGTCGCGTCCTATGGTGCGGAGTTGGCAGCGTCTGCGACGGCCGCAGGGGACGCGGGCCGGGAAGTGCAGGCCGCCAAGCAACGGTTGCGGGAAAGCTGGTTGTGGTCGCGCGCCTACACGATTTCGGGCGGCAGTTCGGAGATGATGCGCAACATCCTTGCCAAGCGCCGACTGCACTTGCCGAGCCGGTGACCACACATCGCGCCGTGCAGACGTACTGGTCCCTGGTCGAGACCGCCGCGCGAGCGCACCCCGACCGGGTGGTCCTCGCGGATGACTATGGCCGCAGCCTGTCGTGTGCCCAGCTGCGGGACTCCGCGCTGACGTGTGCGGCCGCGCTGGCGCAGCGGGGGATCTGCGCGGGCACGGTGGTGTCGTGGCAACTGCCGACCACGTTGGAGACGATGGTCGTCATGACGGCGCTGACACGCCTCGGTGCCGTCCAGAACCCGGTGTTGCCGATATGGCGGGAAAGCGAACTCCGGTTCGTGACAACGCAACTCGCCACCGACGTCGTCATCGTTCCGGGACTGTGGCGCAACTTCGATCACACCGCGCTCGCACATCGGCTCGCGGATGAGCGGCCCATGAGGGTCGTGGTCATCGACCACGACGCACCGGTTGCCGAGGGGCTTCGATTGCCCACCAGTGATCCGAGAACACTGCCTGCTGCTCCGAGGAGCGCGGAGGACCCGCGCTGGATCTACTATTCGTCGGGCACGACGGCGGCGCCCAAAGGGGCCCGGCACTGCGACCGCTCGGTCATCGCCGGCTCGGCCGGGATCGTTGGAATCGTCGGGGCTTCCAGTCGTGATGTCAACCCGATCGCGTTTCCGGTTTCGCACATCGGGGGCGCCGCGATGCTTGCCGCGGGGCTGCGCACCGGAATGAAATTGGTGCTATTCGACGGCTTTGATCCCGCCGAGACCCCTTTTGCGATCGCCGCACACCGCCCGACTCTGTTGGGCAGCGCGACCCCCTTCTTTGTCGCCTTCATGGCGGCACAGGCCAAGCATGGTGACGAACCGCTCTACCCCGCCCTGCGTGGCTGCGTCGGGGGTGGTGCGCCGATTACCCCTGAGCTTGGTCACCAAGTGCGGCAAGCACTTTCAGTGAACGGTGTGGCCAATGCGTGGGGACTGACCGAATTTCCGGTCGCCACGTCTCAGGCGCCGAACGGTCCCCCGGAACTGCTGGATTACACCGTCGGTAAGCCGGTGCCCGGCGTTGCGGTGCGGGTCGTCGACGAAGCGGAACGGCAGCTCCCGCACGGAGCGGAAGGGGAGTTGCGGGTCAAAGGCCCACAATGCTTCCTCGGCTACGTCGACACCTCGCTGGACGCCGACGCGTTCGACGCCGAAGGGTGGTTTCGCACGGGGGATCTGGGCCGCATCGACGACGACGGCAACATCGTCGTCACGGGCCGGATCAAGGACGCGATCATCCGTAACGCGGAGAACATCTCGGCGCTCGAGGTCGAGGGTGTGCTCGCGAGCCATCCAGCAGTGGCCGACGTCGCGATCATCGGCGTACCCGATGATCGGACCGGAGAGCGCGTTTGCGCCGTCGTGGTTGCGCGGCCGGGCGCGGTGGTGACGCTCTCGTCGGTGTTCGAACACTGTCAGGCGCGAGGTTTGAGTAAGCACAAAACGCCAGAGCGGCTCGAGGTTGTGGATGCACTACCGCGTAACGTGACCGGCAAGGTGCTCAAGACCGAATTGCGCGCCCGGTTTCGGAGTGTGTGATCGGCTAAAGGCCGATGAGTTCTTTGAGGTTGCCGCCCATCACTCGTGCCGTCGTGGCTGCCGGGAGGTCTCCGAGTTCCTTGACAAAATCTGCTGGGTGGGCCAGTCCCTCGGGATGCGGGTAGTCCGATCCGAACATCACCCGGTCCGCGCCGAGAATGTCGACGAGGTGGGACATGTCCTCCTCGTGAAAGGGGTTGACCCACACATGCCTGCGGAAGACATCGCAGGGGTGCTCGCTGAACTCCCGCGGTTTTTTGCGGTACACCCGATCGAACACATCCATCAGCCGCTGCGCCCACGACCCGCCGTTCTCGACCACGCCGATACGCAGGCCCGGAAAGCGCTCGAACACCCCGTGAGCGATGAATGCCGCGAGGGTGTCGAAGATGTGGCGGCTCTCCTCGTAGATGAAGCCGCGGAACTTCGTCAACTGAAAGCCCTGGAACTCGTTGCCGCCCTCCCAATCCGAGAGGTAGCGGTCGTAGCCGGCGTCGGAATTGTGCATCTGAACCGAGATGCCCGACGACTCGACCAACCGCCAGAAGTCGTCGAACTCGGGCAGCGCCGGCGAGCGCGAGGTGCCGTCTTCGCGCGGCACCGGCGCCGGCCGGATCAGCACCGTCCTGGCGCCGTTGTCCAGGCACCATTCGAGCTCTTCGACCCCCTTCGCGGGGTCGTTGAGCGAGATCGCCGGCACCGCAAAGATCCGATTCTGATAGTTGAACGTCCAGTCGTCGAGCAGCCAGCGGTTGAACGCGTGGGTCACCGCGTGGGTGAGCTCGGTGTCGGACTTCGTGCGTTCCTCGAGCATGCCCGCGGTGGTCGGGAACATCACGGCACCGTCGACACCTTGGCGGTCCATCAGCGCCAGGCGTAGGTCGGGACGCCGGAACTCGTCGGGACAGCGGATCGGGTTGGCGAGTTCCCGCAGCGTCTTGCCCTCCGGGTTGATCCCGCGGTAGTAGTCGGCCCACGCCCCCGGCGTGGGAATCACTTCGTACGTGGGGTTCGGAATGCATTCGGTGACAACCCCGAGGATCTGCAGTTTTTTGCGGCCGTTGACGTCGACGAATTTCAGCGCCGCGGAGTATTTCTCGGGTAGATACCGCGTGTAGGCGTCAATGGTCTCGTACATATGGTTGTCGGCGTCCCACACCTCGAACGCATTGTCGTCGCTCACCAGCACCTCCAGCATGTGTGAGAATATCGATTCTCGATCATAGCCAATGGTGGTATCCTTTAGAGAACGGGCTCAGAGGTTCATGAAATGGCCACCATCGACACCTAGCGTTTGTCCGGTGACGTAGCGTGCGGCGGGGCCGACGAGGAACGCGACGGCCGAACCGACATCGCGCTCAGCGTCTCCGATGCGTCCCAACGGGATTCGGCGTGCCAGCCGTTCTCCCATCGCCGGTTCGGCCTCGATCGCCGCGGTCATTGCGGGTGAATAGGCAAGCGGTGAAACCACATTCACCGTGATGCGGTGAGGGGCCCACTCCCGCGCGAGGCTCTTGGCGAATCCGCGTAACGCTCCCTTCATCGTGGCGTAGAGGGGCAGTGTCGCACTGCCTTCGATGCCGGCGGGCGAGGTCATCACCAGGAATGTTCCGCCCCGGTTCTGCAAAGCGGGAAATGCGGACGCGGCACAGTGGTGGGCTCCGCCCAATGACACCGAGTAGTGGGCCACCCACAGGGCACGATCGACATCAGCCAGTTGGTGTGGCTGGCTCGATGCGTTGCTCGTGGCATTGTGCACAACCGCATCGAGTCGCCCGGTGGTCGCCAACGACAGATCGATTGCGCCGGCGACCGCTTGGCTGTCGGTCACATCGCATCGTGCCCACGTTGCGTCATGCCCACGTGCGGTGATCTCGTCGACGACGGCGGACCCCGCCTCGGATCTGGTCGCGACGACGACGTGTGCACCGGCCGCCGCGAGAGCCAGTGCGATGCCACGGCCGAGGCCGGCGCCCGAACCCGTCACCAGCGTCGTCAGACCACGCAGGCTCATGGCAGCATCAGCGCCCCTCCGTCGACGACGATCGTCTCACCCAGCACGTGGCCGATGTCGGAGCGCAAGAGAAACGTCACCGCCTCGACAACCGAGTGGAGAAGCGCCGGGTCGTCATGGGACACCGCAGCGGTGAGATGTGCGGTCGCCGCGCCCATCGAAGGAGCGAACAACTGCAAGGGAGCCGCGACTAGGTTGACAAAAATTCCCTCCGGCAGCCATTGGCGCGCTGCGGATTTGGCCATCGCCCGGATGCCTTCCAGTGCGGTGGTGTAGGCCACCAGTTGGGCTGCTCCCGCCATGCCGATCGTCGGCACGACAACAACGATTCGTCCGCCCTTGGATTCGAATGCGGACCGTGCTCGTTGGAGCGCGGTCAGCGCGCACCACATCGTTTGATCGACTGTGCGGTCCCAATCTTCGCCACTAAGTGCGGCCGCATCGCACAGTTGTGCGGGAGGATCACTACCGACGACTACTGCGTTGGTGATATCCGGCGGCAGCGTCTGTTCCGGTTCGGCGACGGTCGCGTCGAGTTTGCCTGCCAACCTGCGCGACAAGCTGCAGGACGGGCCAAAAACGACTGCGGACGGAGCCATGTCACCGGCTCGATTGGCGCGCTATGCGTTCATCGTGAATCTTCACCAGTTCTCTGAACCCGATACGTACGTATCGGGGCTTCGGCTGAATGCCCCAGTCGTCGTGCGCCGTATGTTGCCCGGCCGCTTCGGGAGCTCCGCCAAAGGGAGGACCGCCGATTGGGTAGGGCTGTTGACATTCGACTTTGTCGTCCGAGAAACGCACCTTCATGAGCTCGCTGCAAATCTCGCTTAGTGAGAGAGTCGGCCAGCCGTACCAGACCGCTATCACCGGGACGGTCAACGAGCCCTCGATGACTAGCCCGAACAGGCAGACGTACAGCCCACGCTTGAGCCATTTGTGCATTCGCGCCCACGTCGGGGTAGTCCCGACCGGCAACGGTTCAACCGAATCTTCCGTCTCGGCAGTGGAATTAGACACCACGGTCCTCTCTGATCAGCGCTAGTCGGTAAAGATCTCTCGGTTGACGGTATGCAGATAAGGGATGGCGAGGAACGGCGTCACGTAGAAGATGTTGAATGCCCACCATCCGAGAACCGGCAGCCCGACCGCCGCATAGCGCACGTCGGCGTACATCGTCATGTTGAAGATGTAACCCGTCCACACGACCACTCCGAACCAACACGTCACGATCGTCCATTGGTGCCCCCACCGCTTCATTTGAAGCAGACCGATGGCGGCCGCGATGCGCATGGGGAAGACGATCAACACGCAGACCAGAACCCAGGCCTTCTCGCCGGGCGCGCTGGCTCCACCGATCCAGAGTTCGTTGTAGTGCCAGAAGTAGCCCGCGTCGATCAGATTGCCCCACGCAGTGAAGACCGTGCGGGTGATCAAAGCGTGGTTGGCGAAAAGATCAAGCGCCCAGCCGATGCTGTTGAGTGCGGCGTCGAGGATGATGACGTATCCGATGAGCGTGACCATCATTGGCCGCACCGAAATGCCCTCGTGCTGCGCCTTTCTCAGCAGATAAATGCCGCGGCAAAACAGCGGCAGGCCGGCGAAACCGAGGACGAGAGTGCCCATGAGCGCTGTACCTGCGATACACCATCGATCCGCGCGCCATTGCACATCTCGGGTTTGCGTCTCATGCTCGTCCATGCCGAGCGATTGTGTGGCACCCATCTGTTCACCAATCCCTCGTGAGATACATCTGGAGTTGGATGGCAAACATCGCGATCAGTACTCCGTAGATAAAGATCTGAAACGCGATCAAGCCACGCTTCCGCCGTCGATCCTGCTCGTCCACTGCGTCTCCCGCGCTTATCAGAACGTGCCGATGTTGGCCAGCATCCAGTAAAAGAAGGCGACCAGCCCGCACATCGCGACCCAGGTCACCGCCATTCGAACCAGTTCCTGCCACATCGGATCCTCCTGCCGAAGCGATGACTTGCATCAAACGTTAACATCACTCTCAGTATTGAGAACAGCCGTTTCCGAAGCGGATGCCGCATCGGACTGGAGTCAGACGCCTGCGAGCGCTGCCAGTTCGCGTTTGACCACCTTGCCGACATCGTTGCGCGGCAGCTCCTGGACGAAGATCACCCGCACGGGGACGCGGTAGGGCGTCAGGCGCGCCCGGCACCACGACACGAGACCGTCTTCCGAGATCGACTCGTCGCCTTTGACCACGAACGCCCAGGGCACTTCGCCCAGTCGCTCGTCCGGTATCCCCACGACGGCTGCTTCCCGCACGCCGTCAGCAGCCAGCAGCACGTCCTCCACGGTACCGGGAAATACTTTGAGGCCACCGCGATTGATCATGTCTGAGACTCGGCCGTCGAGCCACAGGAAGCCGTCGTCGTCGAACCAGCCCAGATCACCGGTGCGGAACCAGCCGTCGTCGGTGAGCCGGTCGAGGAAGGCTGGATCGATGTTGCGGGCCGCTGTTGTCGGTGTCCGTACCATCACCTCGTTGTCGTCGATGGTCACGTCAATGCCGGGCAGCGGCCGTCCCACCGATCCGAGTTTGGTTTCTCCCCACTCGCGGGCATCGGCGGCCGACCAGCCCACCACCTCTCCCCCGAGTTCGGTCTGCCCATAGGAGTTCAGCACGATCACTCCGAACCTGTCCCGGAATCGGCCCGCCTGAACGGGCGACAGGGGAGCGGTGATCGACCGCACGATCTTCAGCGGTGACAAGTCAGTAATCGAGTCGTCGTGCAGAACCATGGTGAGCGCCGCGGGCGGTAGGACTGTGGATCGCAATTGGTGCCGCCGGACCAGTGCCGCGAAATCCGACGGAGAGAACCGGTCCATGAGAACGACGGCCGAGCCGGCCCGGAAGGCGAACAGGACCTGATAGATGCCGGCCCACAGCGACAACGATAACGGCACCAGGTTTGGCATCGGCGCCCGTTTCGGTGTGGCTGACGCGGATGCGGAGGCGGATTTTCCGCCACGGAGTTTGGCCAGCAGCCGGTCGATCAGATCGAGCACGGTGGTGTGACGCAGGGGCACCGGCTTTGGCGGCCCCGTAGTGCCGGATGTGAACTGCAGCAACGCGACATCGCCATCGTAGGACCGCGCGTCGGTCGGCGGGTCATGTCTGGCCGTCCTGGCCCACGCCAATGCGTCGCCGACGATGACCGAAACTTCGGACGCCGAACACCGGGGTGCGAGTGCAGGCGTCGTGACAATAGCCACGGGACGGAGTGTCTCGAGCTGGGTCACGATCTCGGCGTCGGCCGCCCTGGGGTTCAGCGGTGTGTAGACGCCACCGGCGCGCCACGTGCCGAACAGTGCCGCGATGGTCGTCGCATCGTTGGGTAGCATCGCGGCCACCACCTGTCCCGGGCACACCCCGGTGTCGGTCAGCAGTGTTGCGAGTCTTTCGGCGCTGGCCGACAGCTCATCGCGTGAGACATCGGTATTCACCGTGTGCACCGCAATATCGGGTAGGCCAGCCAGCAGCTCTGCGAGGTTCACGAATCGGCCTCCAACGGAGCCCAGTTCGGAGTTCGCTTGTCCGCGAAGGCAATCGGGCCCTCGTGTTGGTCCGGATGTCCCCACATCGACGTCAGGTGCTTGGCGCCTTCGCGGCACGCATCCGTCAGGCCGTATTCCAGCGCGCCCCATAGTGCCCGCTTGGTGGCACGCATCGCCGCGGGCGAGTTCTTGGCGATCTTTTCGGCAAGCTCCTGGGCAACCTCTCGCAGCTTGTCGGGTGGGTCGACGACCTGGCTGATCATGCCCAGCTCGTAGGCGCGCTGGGCGCTGAGCCGTTCGTGGCTGCCCACCAGCGCCATCCGCAGCACGGCCTCGGCCGGCATCTTGCGCATCAGGGCGATGGTCTCCAAAGCGCTGACCTGACCGATTGAGACGTGCGGATCGACGAAGCTGGCGTCCGAAGACGCGATTACGATGTCGGCGTCGGCCACCCAATGCAACCCGCCGCCCGCGCAAACCCCATTGACGGCGGTGATGACCGGCTTCTCGACATTGCAGTGCCAGGCGCTCAGCTTCAAATCCAGTGTGCGCATGGTCTCCTGGAACTGCACCACGGCCTCTCCGTCGAGATCCTCGACATCGGCACCGACCTGAAAAGCCCGACCGTTTCCGGTGTGCACGATGACGCGGACCTCGGGGTTGACGTTCAATTCCGCCCAGGCCCTGGGGAATTCCTCGCGCATCACGGCGTCGTAGGCGTTGAGCCGATCCGGCCGGTCGTTGATGATCCAGCCGACCGGTCCGCGTCGCTCAACGATGAGCCTCTGGTATGTCATGAAACCTCCGCCGGGTCCGCCAGCGGTCGCCACTGCGGCGTGCGCTTCTCGCGCCACGCCCGAACACCCTCTGCGTGGTCGGGGTGGTTTCGCAGCCGCCAGATCTGCTCTGCCGCGTCGTTGCGGGCCTGCGTTATGCCGACCTCCATCGAACGCCACAGCGCCTTCTTGGTGGCCCGCATCGCGGTCGGCGAATTGGTGGCAATGGCCGCGGCGAGACGGCCTGCCGCCTCGCGAAGCTGGCCGGACGGAACCACCTCGGAGAGAATGCCCAGCTGGTAAGCGCGCTGCGCCGAGATGCGTCCGTCCCTGCCGCTTAACGCCATTCGGGTAATCGTCTCCATGGGGGACTTGCGCAGCAGTGTGATGGCTTCGTAGGCGACGGCCTGTCCGAGCGATACGTGCGGGTCGACAAACCAGGTCTCTTCGGCGGCGATCACGATGTCGGCGTCAGCGACCAGATGCAGACCACCGCCCGCGCAGACCCCGTTTACGGCCGCGATCACCGGTTTCCACACCCCGCAATGCCACGATGAGATCTTCAGCTCGGCATCCCTGGTTCGGCGGGAGTGCCGGCGCATCGCCTCTTTGTCACGTGCCACCTGCACCACATCCATTCCGGTGCAGAACGCTGTGCCGTTGGCGGCGTTGACGATCACACGGACGTCAGGATCGGCATCGAGGTCGGCCCAGGCCGCCTCGAGCTCGTCGAGCATCAGCGCATCGAAGGCGTTGCCCGTGTCGGGCCGGTTCAGAATAAGCCAGCCGACGTCGTCGGACTTTTCCACCACCAGACGCTGGTACGCGTTCATGAGCGCGGGATGTCCTTCCAGGGCTTGCCCTTCCACGGGTCCGGCTCCTTGGGCAGCCCGAGCACGCGCTCGCCGAGAATGTTCTTATTGATGTCGGTGGTGCCGCCCTCGGTACCGTTGGCGAGGCTGCGCAGCATGCCGTGAACGTCTCGTGGCAGAGCATCGTCGTCCTCGGAGATAGGCCACGCGACCGCCGCCGTGCCCAGTAGGTCCACCATGAGATCCTGAATCTGCTGATTGAGCGTCGCCTGGTGCACCTTGCCGATTGACGACGCGGCGCCGGGTGACTTACCCGCTGAAAGTGCGGCGCGCACACGCTCATTGGTCCAACCGCGAACCTGCTCTTGGGCCCACAGATGCATCACTTTGTGGCGGATTACAGGATCGGCCCACCGTCCCGTCTCCCGGGCGAGGGTGATCAGCCGCTCGGCGCTCGAGCCACCGAGGCGGCCCATGCCTCCCGAGCCTGAGCCGGAAACCATCTGCCGCTCGCTAGACAGCGTCGATGCGCTCACGCGCCAGCCATCGTTGATGTCACCGACGCGGTGAGCGTCGGGCACCCGCGCCCCGTCGAGGAAGACCTCGTTGAATTCGGCCCCGCCGGTGATCTGGCGGAGCGGCCGGACCTCGACACCCGGCTGGCGCATGTCCAGCAGAAAGTACGTGATGCCTTGGTGCTTGGGCCGGTTAGGATCCGTCCGCGCCAATAAGATCGCGAAATCAGCCTCGTCGGCCCACGTGGTCCATACCTTCTGGCCGGAGATCACCCAGTCTGCAGCGTCTCCTGTACCGTCGCGTACGGCCTTGGTGGCGAGCGATGCGAGATCCGAGCCTGCTCCCGGCTCGCTGAACAACTGGCACCACTTCTCCTCGTTACGCACGATCGGTGGGAGGAAGCGTCGGCGTTGCTCCTCTGTCCCGTGACTGAACAGTGCGGCGGCGGCGTTGTTGAGCCCCAGTGGGTTGAGTCGGGGGAGCCGCAGCGGCGCAAGCACGCCCTCGATGGCGCGGGCGACGTCGTTGCCGACGCCGAGGCCGCCGTGTTCCGGGAGCCAGGTAGGTGCCACCAGGCCAGCTCGGGCGAATTTCGGATACCACCGGCGGTAGTCGGCCGGGCTGCGCACAGCCCGCAGTGCCGCAGGACCCTCGGCGGCGGCCGAACGCCACGCAGGCGGAACCTCGGCGTCGATCCACTGCCGCACTACCGTGACCGCATCATCGACCGGTGTGTCGTGGGTGATGGCTAGCTGTGTCATGGTCTTGTCAACATTTCAGCGGCCCGTGAATTCTGCACCGCGTTTGTCGCGGAAGGCGGCCAGGCCCTCCTTGAAATCCTCGCTCCTGCTGGATAGTTCGAGCGCCAGCGCCTCGTTCTGGAGATGCCGGTCGAGGTCGAGGCCGTTGCCGCTGTGCAGCAACCACTTGGTCAGGCCGAGTGAAACCGTGGGCGCTTCACCCAGCTCTCTGACGAGTTGCTCTGTGACCGAGGGCAATTCATCGGATACGTAGGCGCCGTGGATGATGCCCCATTCGGCCGCGGTGGCTCCGGTGATCTTCTGGCCCAGCATCAGCAGTTGTCTGGTGCGTACCAATCCGATGAGGCGTGGCAGTAACCACGCCGCGCCGCTGTCGGGCGTGAAGCCGCGGGCCATGAAGGGTTCCCAGAACCGGGCATCGTCGGCGGCGACACAGAAATCCGATGCCAGCGCGATGTGGAACCCCAGCCCGGTCGCCCAACCGCGGACCATGGCGACGATAGGCACCTGGGTCTGAAGCAGCAACGGAATCAGCCGATTGGCCTTGTTCGGTAAGCGGCGTTGCGTGCTGCCCACGCGTGGTTTGCGTTCGGATTTCGCGTTGTTGGCGATCAGATCCGCGCCCGCGCAGAAGTCCGGGCCGTTGGCGTCAATCCTGATGACCCGTACCGATTCGTCGATGCCGGCGTCGGCAAGATGGGCGATCATCGCGTCGAGCATGACGTCGTCGACGGCATTGCGGCGGTCGGCGCGGTCGAGGGTCAGCCGCAGGATCGGGCCCTGCTGTTCGGCCAGAAGGCCTGGAACACTGCGGTAACTCATGTGCTCAGCTCGGCGAACTGTTCTGTGACGGCGGTCAGCAGTTCACTCAGGTTGGCCGCTCCGCCCGGCGGGTCGGGCAGACGCACGGGTCCTCGCTCGCGGCTGGGCAACAGGATGGTCGCGTGGCCCGGCGCGGTGATCTGGCCGCGGTGGTTGGTCGCCGCGAGATCGAGGTCGACGGCGGGCCGTTCGCCGTCGGCGAGGTACTTGCGGACCACGGTGCCGGTGACCATGTGGGCGTCGCCAACGTAGTTGAACAGGCGAAACTCGCAATCGAGCTTCCACAGCCAGGCATCGTCGCCCATCCAGTCCGTGCACAAGTGAATCAACCACGTCTCGCGCATCCGGCCGTAGTCGAACGTGGTGGGGTTGCCGGCGTTGCGTGCGGCGTCGGGTTCCCAGTGCACCCGCTGCTGGGCATCGGGGACTCCGTATTCGTTGGGCGTGTAGAACCGCGGGATGCGCTGGCGATTACGCCACGCCAATCGAAGTGGACGCACACCGTACATGCCGGTACCCATGCCAACGTGCCAGCAGACCATGTCGGTGACCGTCAGTGGGCCCTTCGTCAATGGCCCCACCTCGTCGCCCTCGTCGACGTCCTCCCACCACCGCGGGTCGGCGCCGCGGGCACTTTCGCGCGCGTAGCGTTCGTCGAGTTCGGCGATCTCGTCGGCGGTCCACCTCTTGAGCTCGACGGTCTCGTACTTCTTTCGGCCCCGTGCTTTGCTGCGTTCGGTACGAATCATGTTGCGGTACTGGCCACCCAGAATCGTGCCCTCGTCGTCGCGAAATACCTGGGCGGACCACTCGTGGATGGCGCGGTCGGCAAACTCGCTGCTCTTGTCGAGCGCGGCCACCAAGGCATTGCGCCGGTACACGCGGCGGTTGGCACGCAGCGGCGCCCACCATTCGCGAGCCGACGAGGCGTAAAAGGCATGTACCCCGCGCAGTGGGTCGCCTTTGGTCAGCGCGCGGTCCTCGTCGGAGAGTGTCGTGACTTCGTCCTCGCCGATCAGCGTGTCGCCGCCGACCAGGGCGGGTGGGGCCACAGACTCTCCCCACACAGACTTCGCGGCGTATTCCGGATCGGCCCACAACGGGTTCGCGTCACCGTAGCTTTCGGCGACGTGGCGAAACGTGTCCGCGTTGGGGCGATAGTAGTGCGGCGGCTGCGTGTGCGGGACGGCGATGCCGATGGTAGCCCGCAACCTGGCCAATCCCTCATCGGTGATCAGGCCCGTCTGCCCCATCGGATTGCCTCCTCGTTGTGGCCCGCGTCGTAGCCCGGACAAGGTGGAAATTAAGATACCCGAAAAACGGAAATGCCGTTAACGCAGGGGTGAACGCGATGTCAGCTGAAGCATCCGGAATTGAGTGGGCAATCGGCGATGACGGTGTCGCACGGGTGACGATAGATCGCCCAGAAGTGGGAAACTCGTTGTCGCCGTTGGCGCGTGACGCGTTGACCGAGGCCTTCGTGCGGGCCGATGAGAATCCTGCCGTCCGGTCGGTGCTGTTGAGCGCCAGCGGCACCCGACACTTCTGCGCCGGTGCTGGACTCGCACCGCAACCGGCGGGCGACCGGGCTGCCGTCGAGCCGGTACAAAAGCGTCCGGGTGACATCGCGCGGATGCTTCAGCAGGGCTGGCAGCGGCTGGTCGCATCCATTCTCGACTGCGACAAGCCGGTGATCGCCGCGGTCAACGGCACAGCCGCGGGCGCTGGGGCAAGCCTGGTCCTGGCGTGCGACCTGGTCGTCATGTCAACGGAGGCAAGGCTTGTCGAGGCGTTTGTGCATCGCGGGATCCTGCCGGATTCCGGAGCCATCCACCTCCTGACGAGAATCGTCGGCCTGCGCAAAGCGACGGAATTGCTGATGCTCGGGGAGCCGGTCGACGCGGCCGCCTGTGAGAGGCTGGGTCTTGTCAACCGCGTGGCCCCGCCGGAGCGCACCGACGCGGTCGCCGAGGAACTCGCGCGCCGCTTGGCCGCCGGGCCGACGGTGATGTTGTCGCTGACCAAGCGGCTGCTGTCGGTGTCGTCGGAGTCGGATCGCCACCGCGCATTCGAGCAGGAGGCCTGGGCGCAGGAGGTGGTGTCGCGCACCGCGGACCTCCAGGAAGGTCTCGCGTCCTTCGCGGAGCGCCGAAAGGCCAGATTCCTCGGCCGCTGAGCTCGGCCGCGTCAGCCTCCGGTGGGTCCGCCGCGGATGGTGAACGTATCGCTGTTGTCGATCTCGTCGATCGACGAGGCCACCGACTCGGCGGTCAGCGATGTGTCCTCGATTCCCTTGGTGACACCGATGAACACCCGCGACACTTTGCCTGCTCCCACCGAGTAAATGTGTGCGGTGCGGTCGCAGGACCGATGGCACAGATAGATGACAACGGGGGTGACGAGCTCGGGATGCATGGCCTTGCCGGCGTCGCCCATGATGTTTTCCGTCATTCGGGTCCGCGCTATGGGGGCGATGGCATTGACGGCGATGCCGTTGCGGGCACCTTCGATGGCGAGAACGTGCATCATGCCGACCAGGCCCATCTTGGCGGCGCCGTAGTTGGCCTGACCGAAGTTGCCGAAAAGCCCAGTGCCCGAGGTTGTTTGAACGATTCTGCCGTAATTTCTCTCCCGCATGACCGGCCACACCGCGCGAGTGACGTTGAACGCGCCGGAGAGGTGCACGGCAATGACGGCGTCCACTTGATCGGCGGTCATGTTCTTGAACGCGGCGTCGCGCAGAATTCCCGCGTTGTTCACCAACACATCGACTTGGCCGAAAGCATCCATCGCGGCCGTCACGATTGCGGCGCCACCCTCCTCGGTGGCTACCGAGTCGCCGTTGGCGATAGCGGTGCCCCCGGCCGCGGTGATCTCGTCCACTACGGCTTGGGCCGCCGATGTCGACGCCCCGCTGCCGTCCACCGAACTGCCCAGGTCGTTGACCACGACCCGGGCGCCGCGCCGGGCGAGCTCGATAGCATGGCACCGGCCTAGTCCGCCGCCGGCCCCGGTGACAATGGCTACTTGGTTGTCGAAAGTCATTGCATGCATGGGGAGAGGTTACATTTACCTAATCGAGAACGATCATTTGCATCGGAGGACCCATGACCGGCTCGACCGAGCTGCTACGGCATGCGCACCAGCGAGCCGAAAAACTGCGGGCCCGCTACCGTGCGGCCGGTTTCTGGTCAGCGGAGCCGATCGACGTGGTGCGATCCACCGCGGCGCGCCACCCCACCAGGCTTGCCGTGGCGGATCGAGGCACCAAACTGACCTACGGTGAACTGGACGAGCGCATCGAATCGGCTGCTCTGACGATGGTCGATGCCGGCGTTGCTCCGGGCAGCGCGATCGTCCTGGTGGTCGGTAACGACGTGGGCTCCGTGGTGGCGGTCCACGCAGCGCTGCGAATCGATGCGGTGGTACTGCTCGCGCCGCGCAGTGCGGGACCCGCCCAAGTGGCCGACATTCTCACGCGCGCCGGTGCACAATTCGGCGCGGCGCCAAACTGGGCGAAGATCACCGAGCCGGAATTGTCCGGGCGTTGTCGCTGGATCCAAATCGGTGACGGCGCCCAGAGGGGGGCCTGCCGGCCAGTGCGGCCGGTGCGCTCGGCCGATGAGCCGTGCTTTGTGCTGTACACGTCGGGTACCACGTCTCGGCCCAAGGGCGTGATCCACTCGCTGAGCACGTTGGCCAAGGCGTCGGCGAATTACATCGCCGCGGCGGGGCTCGCTTCGGACGACCGGATCTTCCTGATCAGCCCTCTCGCATCGGTCACCGGGGTACTGCAAGCGCTGTTTATCGGTCCGATGCTCGCCATACCGGTGATTCTCGAAGATCGCTGGGACGCGACGGCGACCTGCGACCTGCTGGTCACGTCGGGTGCGACGTGGTACGGGGGACCCGACCGGCTGCTGGACCGGATGCTCGATGAGGCCGTGGTACGCGACGCCGTCGTCTCGTTGCGCGCGGTGTACTTGGGCGGCACGATGCTGGACCGTCGGATCGTGGAACGCATCGAAGACGATTTCGGCATCGTCGTCATGCGCGCCTACGGGTCCTCGGAGATCCCGATCAGCACGTCCGGCTTGCGGACCGAGCCCCGGGACATACGTCATGCCGACGATGGAGTCGCCCTCGGCGAGGTCGAGGTACGGGTCGGTTCGCTCGCCGACCCGACCGAGTGCTGCGTCAAGGGCCCGCACACATTTCTCGGCTACACCGATGCCGAGGACGACAAAGTCGCGTTCGAGGGCGAGTGGTTCCGCACCGGAGACGTGGCAGAGCTTGTCGACGGTCGGGTCCGGATCGTCGGCCGGATCAAGGACATCGTGATTCGCAATGGGCTGAAGATTCCGGCCGTCGAAGTGGAGGAGGCAGTATCGCGAATGGAGGGCGTGTGTGAGTGTGCCGCCTACTCTGTCCCCGACGCCACCACTGGTGAGCGATTAGCTATCGCCGTCGTCCTCGAACCTGGCATGGAGATCTCGCTTGCCGAAGTTGCCCGGGCCCTCGTCGGGGAGGGGCTGCCGAAATACAAGCTGCCTGAGGAGCTGGTGCTGTGGAACGAGCCGCTTCCTGTCAACGCCAACGGCAAGGTCGATCGCACCAAACTCGACGCGCGGTCGGCTGGTCGCCACCGACTGCTCGCCGACCGTCTCGCGATTACCAGTGCAAAGAGCCTGCCGCGCAAGACTAGCCAGTAGCAGGATGAAACACCGGGACGACGAATCCGTCGTCGTCCTCGCGGAAGGCGACCACCAAATTCATGTCTCCGCGCAGCTCTTCGGCGCGGCAATTCTCCACGACCGTCATCAGTCGGGGTCCCTCTTCGAGGTCCACCATCGCCAGCACGTACGGCGTGCGTGCGTCAAACGGGGCGGCGTTTTTGTAAATGACGCTCCATGTGTAGAGCCGCGCGCGACCGGTGGCCTGGATCAATTCAACGTCATCGTGCCAACAGTGCGGACAGAACGGCCGGGCGTACAGCGATGCTTGACCGCAGGACCGGCAGGTGTTGACCATTAGCCGGCGGTCCTGGGTCGCGGACCACCATGCTTGGCCGTCGGCGTCGATTGCGGGCCGATCAGGAGCTGTCATCGCTGCCTCCCGAGAATCATTGTGGCGCTGTGGGTGAAGAACCCACCCATCGCGTGGACGCAAGCCAGCCTGGCATCGCTGACCTGGCGTTGGCCGCATTCCCCCCGCAATTGCCGCACCGCCTCCACCATGAGGAACATTCCTCGCATACCGGGGTGACACGAGGCCAGACCGCCGCCGTCGGTGTTGGTCGGGAGCGCCCCGCCCGGGCGAAGCGCGCCGGACTCTATGAACTGCCCCCCATCGCCCTTGGCGCAGAAGCCCAGGTCTTCCACGGTCAGCAAGACGGTGGAGGTAAACGAGTCGTAGAGCTGGCACACGTCGATGTCGGCCGGGCTGACGCCGGCACGCGCGAAAGCCGCTGGGCCCGAGCGTGCCGCCGGCGATGTGGTGAAATCGGGCCACTGGCTCATGCTTACGTGCGACGTCGCGTCGGCTGTGCCGAGAATCCAAACCGGTTCCTTTGCACAATCTCTGGCCACGTGCTCGTTGGCAAGCACGATGGCACCGCCACCGTCTGTGCGCAGGCAGACATGCTTGGAGGTGAACGGATCTGCCAACATGGGCGCCGCGGCGACGTCCGCAACGGTGATGCGGTCTCGCTCAAAGGCGTTCTCGTTCATGGCCGCCCACTCGTGTGCCGCGACGGCGACTTCGGCCAATTGCTCGACGGTGGTGCCGAATTGGATCATGTGGCGCCTGGCCGCCATGGCGTACTTGGCAATCAGGGTCGCGCCGTACGGCGCCTCGTACTGCAGTGCGCCGCCGGTGCCCATCGCAGCAGCCGACGCGCGTAGCTGCCGCTTGACGTCGGAGCGTGCGGTCGATGCATAGGTCAACAGGGCGACGTCGATTTCCCCGGCCGCGATCGCGGCGGCGGCATGACCGGCCATCACCTCCCATGAGGATCCACCGACATTGGTTGCGTCGACCCAGGTAGGTTGCAGACCGAGGTACTCGCTGACCTCGGCGGGGGGGAGTAACGTTCCGTGTCCGCCGAAACCGTCGACGTCCTCCTTCGTGAGCCCGGCATCGGCGACCGCGAGCCGCGAGGATTGGGCCATCAGAGCCATTGCGGACTTGTCGGGCACGCGGCCACACTCGGACAGGGCCACACCCACGATGGCGACGCGGTTCGACGGCATAGCTAATGGTTATCACATCGACGTGGCGGCCGATAATGACCATTGCGATATTGTGGAAACGTTATTCTCAGTCCGCTACCGTGTGCCTATGACGACGACGCTGCGCGAGGCGTTGCGGGGTGATGCGCTTGTGTTGTGCCTGGCGCTGCTCAATTCGCGCACCCCTGACGTTCCGGGCGTGGTGGCGGCATGTGGTTACGACGCCGTTTATATCGATCTCGAGCACACCTCGACGTCCCTCGATACCGCGCAGATGCTGTGCGCGGGCGCGCTTGGGGCGGGGATATCCGGCCTGGTGCGGGTGCCGTCGCAAGAACCCAGCCTGATCGCACGAGTATTGGACGGCGGCGCGGTAGGAGTCATTGTGCCGCACGTCAATTCGAAAAAGGAAGCGCAGAAGGTCGTCCACGCCGCGCGGTTCCCGCCAATCGGCCATCGTTCTATCTCGGGCCCCAACGCTGTCAGTGGATACCAACCACGGCCGGCGCCGCAACTGGTGGAGTTACTCGAGAGACGCACAGTCGTGGCCGTGATGATCGAGACCCCGGAGGCTGTCCGAGCGGCTGATTCCATCGCCTCCGTCGAGGGCATCGATATGATCCTCCTCGGCCCCAGTGATCTGACCGCCGAAATGGGTATCCACGGACAGTATGAGAATGGTCATTTCCGGGATGCAGTAGAATCTGTTGCGGCGGCTTGTCGTGGTCACGGCGTGGCGCTCGGGATAGCCGGAATAAAGTCCCTTGATCTGCTGAATCGGTTCGTGGGACTGGGGTTGCGGTTCATCTCGGCGGGGACCGACGTCGCGATGATGACCGAGGCGGCCACAACCCGCGCGCAAGCACTCCGTGGGCTCACGGGCCGCAGGGAGAACGCGGGTGATGAATGACATCGATAGCCGCAAGCGAAGCCAATACAACAGGAGGACCGGATGCCGACCGCCATCTACACCGAACGTGTCACCGACCCAATGGCGTGGACGGGCGCGGACTTCGCGAGCAAGGATGACTTCGCCTTCGATCTGTCCGCCCGCAATGTGGCTGCGCTGGAATCGATCCTGTCCAAGACTGCGAAGAAGGACCGCGACGACATCACGCCAGAGGACGCGCGACACCCCGACCTCGACGACGATCTGGCACGGCTTTACCAGGACCTGATGTTCGGGAAAGGCCTGGCCTGCGTGCGGGGGTTTCCCGTCGAGCAGCACTCGATCGAAGACCTCGAGCGCATTTACTGGGCGTTCTGCACGCATCTCGGCTATCTGGTGTCGAACAATTCGTTTGGTCACCGCATGGTGCGCGTCCAGGAAGAGATCCTGCCCGGCGGAGTTCAACCTGCCCGGGGCACGAAATCTCGCGCCGAACTAGCCATGCACAACGACGCCGCCGACATCCTGTCCCTGCTGTGCGTCTACCCGGCGGCCCAGGGCGGTGAAAGCCAGTTCGCCAGCGGCCCCGCCGCACACAACCGCATCCTGGCCGAACGCCCCGACCTGCTGGACGTGCTGTATCAAGGCTTTCCGCACCATCGGCGCAGCGAACAGCCGGATGACCAGCCCGATGTCACCCCCTACGATGTCCCGGTCTTCTCGCAGGTCAACGGGCGAATCTGCATCAACTTCACCTACAGCAGCATCTTGCCGGCGATGAAGACCCTCGGGCGCGAATTCACCCCGAAACAAGAAGAGGCCATCGAGCTGCTCCGCAACATACTCGTCGAGCAACAGGTCGAATTCCGTTTGGAATCCGGGGAAGCGGCCGTGGCCAACAACTTCGCGATGTGCCACTCCCGGTCCGACTTCGTCAGCAGCAACGACCCGAAGAAGGCCCGGTGCTTCCTGCGCGCCTGGATGGAGGTCCCGCAGCAGGATCGGCGGCTGCCGATCGGGCGTGAGTACTTCCACATGGAAAACAAGGATCTGCGGCTCGGATACGACGTGGTGCCGGGCCGCGACGGGACGATCGCGCGCAACGACTACCGCAACGTCGACCCCGCGCTGGCCGACATGTTCAAGGCTGCCCAAGCCAAGCCGAAGGCGCGACCATGACCAGCGGCGCGAACGGCGCGCCGGGGAGATGACCCACGCGCTACGACCGCGGTTGGTCGTCGAGCGGTGGACCGACCCCGCTGCTGGGGAGGTCCTAAAAGGTTCCGGCATCGACGTCGTCAAGCTCGATCTCACCGCACCCCCCGAATTAGGTTGGGCGGCACTGGAGTCCGCGCATGGCTATCAAGTCGCCACGCGAACCGACGTTGCTGCGGTCGCTGAGGGGGCACAGTGGCTGGCCGGGAAGGCATTGGTCGCGCGCTGCCCGTCTCTACTTGCCGTGTGTTCGGCCGGCGCCGGCTATGACGTCATCGATGTCGATGCGTGCACTCGCGCCGGCATAGCGGTGTGTAACAACTCCGGGCCGGGAGCGGAGGCGGTGGCCGAGCACGCGCTGGGATTCATGATTGATCTAGCCAAGAAGATCACCCAATCCGACCGGGTATTGAGGCGCGGTCCGCTCGGTGATCGGCTTTCGTTGCGTGGCAGTCAGCTGTTTGGCAAGACCCTCGGCGTCGTCGGGCTCGGTGCCATCGGGGGCCGGCTCGTCGAGCTGTGCGCGCCGTTCGGCATGGAGGTGCTTGTGGTCGACCCTTATCTTGACGAGGCGGCCGCACAGTCTCGCGGTGTGCAGCTGGTGACGCTCGACGAGCTGGTCGAGCATTCGGACTTCATACAGGTGACCTGCCCTCTGACCAGCGAAACGCGCGGTCTCATCGGCAGAACGCAGTTCGCCGCGATGAAGCCGACCGCCTTCTTCATCACGACGGCGCGCGGGCCCGTCCATGACGAGGCGGCGCTGTTGGAAGCTTTGGGCAGCGGTCGAATCGCCGGAGCAGGCCTCGACGTGTTTCACGAAGAGCCGCCCCGCCAGGACAACCCGCTGCTTCAGCTCGACAACGTCGTGGCAACACCGCACACCGCGGGCATCACCGTGGAAGCCGCGCGGGACATCGCTGTTGCGACCGCGACGCAATGGCAGACGATCTTTGATGGCCGCATCCCGCCACGCCTGCTGAACCCTGATGTCTGGCCGCGGTACTGCGAACGCTTCCACGACATCCTGGGCATTTATCCCGCTGCCCGCGTTGCTACTTAGCCAAGCCGCATAGGCTTTGAGAGAGGGGCCCTGACAAGGTGACGCAATATGACACGATCGAGGTCGAGGTTGAGGGTCATACCGCGTGTGTGACTCTCAACCGCCCTGAGGTGCTCAACGCAATCAACGACGAGATGATCGCCGAGCTGGAGGTAGCTTACGCGGAAATCGAACGCTCGCGGGACATTTGGACGGTGATCATCACGGGCGCCGGCCGCGCGTTGTGTGTCGGGGCGGATGTCAACAAGGCCGCCGACCATGACATGGAGAACGCGGCGGGAATCGATAATCAGGGAGAACCAATTCTCAGTTCGATGCGGCAATGGGATGCGCCACAGGAGGCCACGCCGCCATGGTTGCAGATGACCAAGCCGATCATCTGCGCGGTCAACGGCATCGCCTGTGGTGCGGGACTGGACCTCGTGACCACGGCGGACATCACCATCGCGTCCGAGCGTGCGACATTGATGGACCCGCATGTCAGCATCGGCGTGACGTCGGGTCGTGAAGGGGTCAGGCTCGCCCGTGTGCTTCCGCTGCCGGTGGCAATGCGGTTGGTTTTGATGGGCAAGCACGAAAGGCTCAACGCGCAGCGCGCTTATGACCTGGGTGTCTTCACCGAGTTGGTCGCGCACGACGCGCTCATGGCCCGCGCCTGGGAGATCGCCGATGTAGTGAATTCGAATGCGCCACTGGCGGTCAGGGGTTCACGAATGGCGGTGCGCAAGGGGCTGACGATGCCGATCTATGAGGCAGAGCTGCTTGCCGAGAACTACCGGATGAAGGTGGCCCTGACGAAAGATGCCGTCGAAGGTCCGCGCGCCTTCCTGGAGAAGCGTAAACCCGAATGGAAAGCACTGTAGCGCTGGGGCGGGCGCGCTACAGCATCCCGAAGAAATTCTTCGCGTTGGTGGACAGCACCTTTCGCTTAGTTGCCTCGTCGAGTCCCTCCGTCGCCTTGTTGGCGACCTCGGTGCTGTGTGGCCAGTTCGTGTCGTTGTGCGGGTAGTCGGTTTCGAACATGAGTTGGTCCTCACCGACCAGATCAAGGATGCGGAAGGCGACCGGATCGCCGAAGGTGGAGAACCACACTCGACCGGGTACCTGGGTGCTCGGCGGCTCGGTCAGCAGGGGATGGATCCCGCCCCACGCTCGCCGGTCCTCCCATACCTCGTCGACCCGCTGCAGGTAGTACGGGATCCAACCCGCTTGCGCCTCGGCGAAAGCGAGCTTGAGGTCGGGGAACTGCTTGAGCTTGCCGGAGAATAGCCAGTCGACCAGGGCGATCGTGCAATTGACCGCCATCAGTGCGCTCGTCACGACATGGGGAGAGTCTGGGGAGGATTTGGTGAGTGAAGAACTCGATCCGATGTGCAGCATGATCCCCACCTGGTTCCGCTCGCAGGCGGCGAAGAACGGGTCCCAGTAACCGCTGTGAATCGACGGCAGGTCGAGACGAGAGGGCAGCTCGGAGAAGCACACGGCGTGCATGCCCTTGGCGGCGACCCGGTCCACCTCCTTCGCGGCCAGTTCGACGTCCCAGAGCGGGATGATGCCGAGCGGAATCAGCCGACCGTTCGAGCTACCGCCCCACTCGTCGATCTGGAAGTCGTTGTATGCCTCGACGCACAGCTTGGCGAGTTCCTTGTCTTTGCCGTACAGGAAGCGTTGACCGCAGAACCGGACGAGCGTATTGGGGAAGCAGGCCGAGGCCTCGATGCCGGCAACGTCCATGTCCGCGAGGCGATCCGCCGGACGGAAGCAGCCGGGCCGCATTTCGTCGTAGGTGATCGGGTCGGTGGTGAGCTCGTCGATTTCGTAGCCGGCGGCCGCACTGATGAGTGGGATGGGAATGACCGCGTCCTCGTAGCGCCAGATGTCCGCGTCGCGGCCCTCGTCGTCCTCGACGAATGCGACGTCGGACGTGACAGACGGATCCATGCGCCCGCGGGTGCGAACGATCCGCGGGCCGATGTCCCGATAACGCTCTGGAAGCCGGCTGGTCCACAGATCGGCCGGCTCCACCAGATGGTCGTCCGGCGAGACGATTAGGATATCTGCGCTCAAGGCTGCTCTCCTTCGACAACGGTCCGCGGGCTCGATGTGCGGGGCATGATCATAAATGAGAATGACCGTTTCCACGGTACCGCATCAAAGATCGGCCGCGCGCCCGGGCGTCGCGCCAACCCGTCGCCAGCGACGCCCGGCGAGGCACTGCGAGGGACGCCCGCGGCGCCTGCGGTCGTCGAAGGGTTCGGTCCAGTCGACAACAAGCGCTTACGCGCAGTGAGAATCAACATACACGTGTAGGTAGATCGCACGTTTTCCGTTCCGGGCGCGTATTCTTACCGCATTATGCCTACGAAGAAGCCTGCCGGTGGCAACGTCGAAACCGGCTTAGAACTAGTCGATAACGAGGTCGATCTGCCGGGCACGTGGCAGCAACGCACGATCGAACGGCGGTTGAGCACCGCCAGAGCGCGTGCCCTGGCCCGCAGTTCGCGGTTTTTGGCCACGGCGCTCGAATTGGTAGAGGAGTCGGGTAAAGCCGATTTCACGATCCAGACGCTCATCGACAGGTCGAATCTGAGCCTGCGGGCGTTCTACCAACACTTCGCCGGCAAAGAAGAACTGATGTTGGCGCTTTACGAGAACGTCACGAGTCAGTTCACCGAGGATATCCGGCAGGATGTTGCAGCGGCCGACGGTCCGATGGAGCAACTCGAGGCATTCTGCCGGGGAGTGCTATCCCGCGCCGAGTCGTCGGAAGCGGTCGGCGGCCGGGTCATGACGATCTATAACCTCAGCCTAGAAATCGAGCGGCCGGACGACTTCGCCAAGGTGTGGGAGCCGCACCTGAAACTGTTGACCAAGATCATCACGTCATGTGCACGCGCCGGACTGGTCCGCACCGACCTGACGCCAGCGCAGCTGACTACGCTGCTGAACACCACACTCACCGCCCTCGCTCAAATTGGGGTCTTCCATCTCGGCGGTAAGAGTCCGAAGCTGACCGAGGACCAACTGTGGGCGTGGTGCAAGCAGGCTGTCTCACCGCCTGTCCAGGACGTCAAGGCCAAGCCTGCGCGCAAGGCAGACCCCCGTGCGAGGTCGACCAGTCGGGCCGGACGGCCAAAGAAACTAACGGGGTAGACCGAGCCCACGTTGGGCGATGATCGTGCGCTGGACCTCGCTGGTACCCGCATAGATCGTGGTGCCCAACGAGAATCGCAATGAGTGGTCGAATCGGCCGCGTTCGGGGGCGGTCGGCTCGAGGTAGCTGCGTAAGGCGTCGGTGCCGATGAGTTCGAACATGTCCTGACTTGCGCGTTCGAGCGCCTCGGTGCTGAAGACCTTCGACATTGGTCCCTCGGCCACCGGTACATCACCCTGTTCGTGCATCCACACGCACCGCCGTTGCAACAGCATCGACACCTCGGCCTCCATTGCGACGCGGGCGAGCCGGCGCCGAACATCGGTTTTCACGATGGGCGGGTAGGCGTCGTCGGCCCGACTGGTGGTGGCCCAATGCTCGGCATGGTCGAGCAACCGAATCAGATGCGGGCCCCACCCGGATGCGTGCTCATCTTGCAAGGACAGACCGAGCACCTGCCATCCACCATCGACCTCGCCGATCCGCCATTGGTCGCCAATGCGGACATCGCTGTAGAAGGTGATGTTGGTCCGTTCGCCGGAAAGGGTCCATACGGCTTGTGCAGCAAAGCCATCGGAGTCACACGGCACCAGAAACATGGTTAGGCCCTGGTGTTTGGGTTTGTCCGGGTTCGTGCGCGCGAGTAGGAACACAAAGTCGGCGATGTGACCGTTGGTGGTGAACATCTTGGAGCCGTTGATCACCCACTCGTCACCGTCCCGAACGGCCTTGGTGGCGGCCGCTGCGACGTCCGATCCGCATTCCGGCTCGGTGAAGCCGAGGGCGATGGTGATCTCGCCGCTGATCGCACCTGCCAGGATGCGATCCTTCAGGGCCGGGGTGCCGACCTCGCGGATGATCGACGCCACCATCCTGGTGGTTTCGGAGAGGTACACCGGTGCGTCGAAACGCATGAGCTCCTCTTTGAGGACCTGGTCATCCCATGCGTTACGGTTCTGCCCACCGAACTCGACAGGCCAGGCAGGCGCAAAATAGCCTTTGCTGACAAGGCCTTTCGCAAACGCATCATCGTGCGCGACGCCGTTGTTATAGATGCGCTCCTCGAATTCGGGAGTCAACACGTCCTGAAGGTGGGCGCGGATCCCGTCGCGGTATCTCGCGGTATCTCCATCGAGCTGAAAGTGCATGTGCGTACGCCAATCTGTCGACGAGCATCCCGGACCGTATGAACGGGAATGCTAATCTCGATTTTGAGAGTAAACATATCCGCTCGTGATCGGACGACAACAGTGGACCTGAGCCTAACGGGCGAACAGAGACAGTTGGTGGATTCCTTCGCCGCGCTTTTTGCGCGCGAGTCGACCTCGGAGCGAGTCCGGGCGGCCGAGCCGTTGGGCTTCGATCCCAAGCTGTGGAAAGCGTTACAGGAGACTGGGGCGGTGGAGATGGCGGTTGGTGAGGCGGCCGGCGAATGGGGCGCCTCCGAACTGGAGCTTGCGCTGATTGCCGAGCAGTTCGGCCGCGCCGTCGCGTCCGCGCCCATAATTGAAGCGCAGGTTGCCGTGCGACTGCTGGCCCAGTCCGGCGACGTGGGCGCGGGGCTGCTGAGCACCGTTGTCGCCGGTGATCAGCTGGTCACGTTTGCGCCACGCGCCGAGCGCGGTGGGAGGTTGAGGTTGGTGCCCGCCGGTGCCGTGGCGGACCATGTGATCGCTTTGGTGGATGGACGACTGTTGGCGGCGCCGATCGCGAAGAACCGCACGGCGGTGAAGAACCTGGGATCAATGCCGCTGGCGGACATATCGATTGAGAACGAGCCCATCGTGCTCGCGGAGGGAGTTCAGTCCGGGGCCGGGCCAGCATCCGACGGTGACGATCAACGGCGGAAGCCGCGACGGCGCCGAA